>CAZYPV010000013.1:17663-25391 GCA_964649515.1 uncultured Comamonadaceae bacterium
AAAGCTCATTGGGAATGTTTCGTCGGAATAAGCAATTTTACTGTCTTCAATAGTATAGCTTTTCAAAGCCAGGGCGAATGTTCCTTCTTGGGGTTCATCGGGAGTGCTTGTTTCTTCTTCTCCAGACTCATCCGCTTTAACGATGTCATAATTTGCCCGACCATCGGCAAGGATGCGCAGATCGATGTTGGCTTCTACTAAGGCAATTTCATTCACCTTGATTTCGTCACCAAAAAGGCTCATGAGATCAACACTTGCCCGAATTTCACGGGCCTTGACCAAGTCAACACCTTCAAAAGGCGCATGGTTGCTCAAAGACAGTCCTTCAATATTTACACTCAAATGCGGGAATCGTTGAAAAAGCGACAGTGAAACATCATCAAAGGCTAAGGTGGCATTCAACTCCTCGTTGGCTGTTTGCTTGATGGTCTCCATGATTTTTCCTTTGAACAGGAAGGGAAGAGCAATCAGAGCAAGGAGGATAAGCAAAATGGAGATGCCGACAATTTTGAGCAGTTTTTTCATGTGAAGTAAACGTTTAAGCGTCACTCAAAAGTACAAACATGGACGTTCATTTTTTGAGAAATTTTTGTAAAAAGAAGGGAAGTGAAAGAGGAGTGGAAGATGCACTTTGAAGACGTCAAAATGAGCATTTGATGACGGGATGAGCGATAATATTATGCTCTGAAAATCAATTATTTCCTGAATTGGTCACCGCTTTTTGGACTTCAGATGTTTTTTTTGTGTTAAAAGCCTATTTGCATGCGAATTAAAGTTACCTTCGCTGCATAATTTATTATATTACAATGAAAAAAGGAACAGTAAAGTTCTTTAATGAATCTAAAGGATTTGGATTCATTATTGACGACGAGTCGAAAACGGAGTACTTTGTACACGTTTCAGGATTAATTGATGAAGTACAAGAAGGCGATAGCGTCGAGTACGATCTCAAAGAAGGCCGTAAAGGTTTGAACGCTAATAACGTGAAAGTGATTTAATATATCATATCAGATTTTTAGTACACCCCAGCACGCAAGTGTTGGGGTTTTTTTTGTCCCGTTTTTTAGCTTGAAAAAGAACTGAACAGAAAGGAAGGTGCATGCTATCGCGAGTGCTTGTTCTATGGTTGGATTACCCCTCCCAGATTTGTCGTTGATCTCTCAAGGTATCCACAAAAGACTTCACCGTAGCGAGCTGTTCATGAAGTATTTTGAAATTGTTCATTGGGTTGGAAAGATCTTCATCGGGTTCAAAGAGGTCCTTTCTCCAATCGATGGCCATAAAAAGTTTGTTCTTGTTGAACAAGAAGTAAAGTTTGGCGCGGTGTTCTTCGGACAGCTTGAGGATGCGCTCCATCATCCCTGGTGTAAGGAGGTAGCGCGTAAATTCTCTTTGAGCACCATAAACATCAAAATATTCATGGAAATGTGCATTTTCAAGGGTGTCTTGATGCTCTTTTGGGAAACGATTAAAGAGGAGTTTTCTGCTCTGTTTGGGAAGAACATAGGTTTTCCCGCTCATGTCTTTTTGAAAAGTGACGATCATGAATATTCCCGAGAATTTCAGGGTGTAGTCCTCGTCGTTTTCTTGCGATAAATGCAACTCGGTCATTTCAAAATCAAGTCCGTCCCATTTCGATTTCACATAATCCTCAGCCTTGAGTGTATTGAATTTCGGGAAGAGCTGAAGTTGTTTTACTTGTTGAGCGGTAATTTTTGTTTCTACGTTATAAACGGTGTCTTCACCGAGGATCAGTTTAAAGTACCAATTGAGGAAAGAGGTCTTGTATTGGTTTTTGAGCTTTTTCGATTTCTCGCTGTACGCAGCAGCCTTGAAGCCAAGAATGAAGACCAAAGCAAAAAGCACAATGGCAATGGCCCACCCGAGAACGGGAATCCAACCAACGGCAAACATTCCAAAAAAAGCGATGAAGGTTCCTATTCGATAGGGCTTGGACTTCTTTTGAAGTCGTTTTTCCTCTTGTGCATAGGCATGAAAGTCGTTCAACTTTACATCCAACTCAGGAGTAATTTCTTCGAAGCTTTTCATGGTGTTCTAATCTGCCTCGAAATGGTCTTTTACATTGATTTCCTTCTTGTGCTCGGCAGGAGCTTCAAACATGGCCGCTGCTTGAATGTTAGATAGCGCTGCAACTAAGCTATTGGGGAATGTTTGTACTGCATTGTTCAAATCGAGAACACGGCTGTTGTAAGCTCTTCGGGCAGCGGAAATCTCTACTTCAACTTCGCTCAAGGTGCGCTGAAGTTGCATTACGTTTTCCTGAGATTTTATTTCGGGGTAGGCTTCAATGGAAACGCGAAGGGTGTCGAGAAGCTGACTAATAGTGGATTCCGTTTTGTACTTCATTTCCTCATCACTTGTAGTCATGGCTTGGGTTCTCATGCTTACAATACCGTTGAGAAGTTTTTCCTCATGTTTGAAGAAACGCTCTACTGAGGCAATGATGTTGGGGATGAGGTCGTGTCTTTTTTTCAATTGAACATCCACACCGCCAGCGGCATAGGATACGGCATTTCTCTTTTTAATTAGCCGGTTGTGAATGAGAATAAAAATGATCGCTAGAAGAAAAAATGTAGCTAAAAAAATCATTTTGAAATTGCTTTGCATTGGCCCAGTGTTATTTCAGATGGACCAAAGATGAGAAAAAAAATCAAATTTTATGCGATAATCTCGTGCGGTTCGATTTCACCTTCACTATTGGCGATAATGCTACAAACGGCACCATCTCCAGTAACGTTCACTACCGTTCTGCACATGTCCAAGATACGATCTACGGGGAAGATGAGGGCAATCCAAGCTGGATTTAAACCAACACTTTCCAGAACAATGATCATGAGCACCAAGCCAGCGCTGGGAATAGCAGCAGCACCAATGCTGGCCAATGTAGCGGTGAGTACAATGGTTGCTTGTTGTCCCAAAGTGAGATCCACCATGTGAAATTGAGCGAGTGAAACCACAGCCACCGCTTGATAAAGGCTGGTGCCATCCATGTTCACCGTAGCTCCAATGGGCAGCACAAAGCTTGATGTCGATTCGGGAACTCCCAGTTTTTTATCTACACATTGAATCGTGATGGGCAGAGTAGCCACGGATGAACTGGTTGAAAATGCTGTGATTTGAGCATCGCGCATTCCGCGAAGGAACTGACCATAACTCAATTTTTTAACCACCATTTGAACCAAGGTGGGGTAGAAGATAAAGATCATGAAAATGAGTCCCAAAACAACAGTAAGACTATATACTAAGAGGTATTGTAGCAATTCAGCAAACTTATCGGCGTCGCTACCCGCAGCTTTCACAATTTGTCCGGCCATCAGCGCAAACACAAAAAAGGGCATGGCTTTCATCACCACGTAAACCATCTTCACAAAGATTTCATTCAGAACGTCTATGAGCTTGGTTACTGGCTTTGCACGATCTTCGGGTAGGGAAATAAGGACAATGGCAAAGAAAATGGCGAAAAAGATGATTTGGAGCATACTGCTGTCTGCCAAAGAGCTGAAAATATTCTTGGGAACGACATCTACTAGAGGTTGAAGCGGACCCTGAGCAGCATTTTTTTCTTCCTGTTCCATGGCACTTTTCAACCACGCATCTCCGGGTTCAGCTTGGCCTTGTGCTCTAATCTCTTCTACTAAAGCCTTGTTTTCGTCCTTGCACATCTCACAGCGATCATCAAGAACATTCACTTTATCGTTTTGATTTACCCAGAGTTCATAACGAATACGATTGGCCTTGAGGAGGTCGTCAGACACTTTCGTTCCAGGCTGGAGAACATTAACCAAGATCAAACCAACGACGACAGCAATCATGGTTGTTACCACATACGTGAGCAGGGTTTTTACCCCCATTCTGCCCAACTTTTTGATGTCTTTCATCGAAGCTACTCCAGAAATGATGGAAAACAAGACCATCGGAACAGCTATGAGCTTCAGTAGGTTGATGAAAATATCACCAAAAGGCTTGAGGTAATCGAGGATGATTTGATTGGTGCTTAAGAGGTACGTTTGTCCGCCAAAAGAGACTTCCATTCCGTTCAAAATAATTGCCGCGTAGGCCACCAAAGCCCCAACCACCATACCGATGATCACTTGCCAATGTAAAGCTAGTTTTTTCATAGTGCGCTAATCTACGAAATGAAGAAGAACTGCTGGAACATGGATTTTAGATTCGATTGTTGCGCGCTCGCAAGGCATGATCTACCAAAACCAAGGCCGTCATCGCATCCACGATGGGCACTGCTCGCGGTAAAACACACGGGTCGTGCCTTCCTTTTCCTTTCACGGTTGTTTGGTTTCCATCTTCATCAATGCTCGCTTGATCTTGCATGATGGTAGCAATGGGCTTGAACCCTACTTTAAAGTACAATTTTTCTCCATTGCTGATGCCTCCTTGAATTCCACCAGAATGATTGGTGGTTGTTCTTGTTTCACCATCTCGAACTTCGAAAAGATCGTTGTGTTCGGAACCTTTCAGGCGGGTACCCTCGAAGCCCGAACCAATTTCAAATCCTTTGGCCGCGTTGATGCTGAGAAGCGCTTTACCGAGATCGGCATGGAGTTTATCAAAAACGGGTTCCCCCCATCCGCTAGGTACACCATCAACCACCCCAACAATGGCACCTCCGAGGGTATCTCCTGTTTTTCTGGCTGCATCGATGAGTTCAAACATGGCTTGAGCGGTGCTGGGATCGGGGCAACGAACATCATTGCTGTCGATAAGGTTGAAGTCCAAATTGTTGGTGTCTTTTGTCAGTTCGATGTTTTGAACACGCTGAACGAAGCTGTGGACCGAAATGCCCCAGTGATTTAAAATTTGCTGGGCGATGGCTCCTGCTACCACCCGACATGCCGTTTCTCTTGCAGAACTTCTTCCTCCTCCTCGATAATCGCGAATGCCATATTTTTCTTGGTAGGTGAAGTCGGCATGACTCGGTCGGTATTTCTTGGCAATGTGGGAGTAGTCTTTTGATTTTTGATCTTCGTTGCGGATGATAAAACCAATGGGGGTCCCGAGGCTTTTTCCTTCAAAAATACCAGAAAGGATCTCCACCGTATCGCTTTCTTTTCGTTGAGTGGTGATTTTCGACTGTCCCGGTTTTCTTCGATCCAATTGATTTTGGATGAAGTTGAGATTGATTTCAACCCCGGCCGGACACCCGTCAATGATGCCACCAATGGCCGGTCCGTGAGATTCTCCGAAGGTATGGAGCACAAATATTTTTCCGAAGCTATTGCCAGCCATGTGATTTGTTTCTGAGGTTAAAAGACATAATTTAAGAACAACTCAAATCCTCTGAGGTTGAAGTCGAGGCTATTTTGAGCCGGTTCTTCCCGAGCACTGATGTCGGTATACACCTCACTCACCGGTAACTTCACAAAGAGACTCGGGGTCCATTGGACGATGAAATTCATTTTGTCGTTCAAATTGAACTGTTGTCCCACGCTGAAGTCTGCTCCTGCAATGAGGTATTCGATGTGTGCTTCTCTTTTTTGCGCTAGAACGAAAGGAGAGGGGAGTGTGCAATTGCAGGAAGGATCGATGTAGAAGGGTTGGGTTTCTTCTTCTGAATTTTCAAAATAGTACCCCAAAAAAGCATCGAAGCCATAGACCATGCTTGTGTTTCGATTCGGTTTGAAGTACTCCAAGCCAAAGCGAAGATCTATACCAAAATTGTCTTCACTTTCCAGCAAAAACGTGATGGTAGAGTCAGAAAAATTCAAGGGGAGGTCATTGCGTTCTTGAAAATAGCGTTCGTCAATGAGGTAATTCAATGTAAAGCGCAGACGTTTGCTCACATCGATCTGACGTTTATACACCGCCGAAAACCTTGTTTGATAAGGAATACCATTGAAAAGCACCAAAGCCGCCGGAGTGAGATTGATCCCGATGGTATTTCGCGTTTCGGGCATTTTGAGCTCTTCAACTTCGTACTGCGCTTGGCTTTGTGTAAAGATGAAGAGGCATAAGATGAGCAGGAAAGACTTCATGGTATCACAAATATACATTTCCTTTGTGGCTCAAAATTGGAAGCATGCGTCTATTCATCAAAAACATCCAACAACTTGTTGGAACCCACCATGAAGACCAAAGATTGGTTGCTGGAGAAGAAATGAATCAATTGCCCATCATTGAAAAGGCATTTTTAGCCATAGAAGATGGGAGAATTGTTGCATTTGGGGAGATGGCTGACTGGCCGGGGATCACCGATTGGCGAGATTTGGAAGTGATTGATGCAGAAGGAAAGTGTGTTTTACCTCTTTGGTGCGATTCCCACACCCATACCGTTTTTGCAGGTACCCGAGAAGGGGAGTTTGTGGACCGAATCAATGGATTGAGTTATGAGGAAATTGCTCAACGGGGAGGGGGGATATTGAATTCAGCAGCGCAAATGGCCAAAATGAGTGAAGAGCAGCTGTATTCGGAAGCCCTTCAGCGAGCAAAGCAGCTCATCTCAATGGGAACCGGTGCACTGGAGATCAAGAGCGGTTATGGACTCAGTCCTGAAACCGAACTCAAAATGCTTCGCGTCATCAAAAAACTCAAAGCTCACCTTCCCATCCCCATCAAAGCTACATTTCTTGGAGCCCATGCTTTGCCCCCAGAATATCAAGGAAGGCGAAAAGAATACGTTCAATTGATGATGGAAGAAGTCTTACCTAAGGCAATTGAAGAAGGATTGGTGGACTATGTGGACATCTTCACTGAAGAAGGATACTTTGATTTGGAAGACACCAAAGCCGTGCTCGAAGCAGGGGAAAAGCATGGCTTGAAGGCAAAAATCCATGTGAATCAATTCAACGCCATCGGCGGAGTGAAGCTTGCCGTAGATCATGGTGCCTTGAGTGTGGATCACCTGGAAGTTTTGGAGGAAGCCGACATAGAAGCCTTGAAGGGAAGCAATACAATTCCCGTTGCTTTGCCCTCTTGTTCCTTCTTTCTCGGTATCCCTTACACCCCAGTAAAACCCTTGATGGAAGCAGGTTTGCCCATAGCTCTAGCAACAGATTACAACCCCGGTTCAACCCCAAGCGGAAACATGAATTTTGTAGTGAGTTTGGCCTGTATTCAGATGAAAATGACTCCAGAAGCAGCGGTGAATGCAGCTACATTGAACGGAGCAGCCGCCATGGAGTTGTCCCACGAGGTAGGAAGCATTAGCATAGGAAAACGGGCAAATTTCATGATCACCAAACCCATGAAAACATTCCATTTGATGCCTTATGCTTTTGGAGATCATCACATTGAGTCAGTATTCGTGAATGGAAGTCCATTCGTCTGAGTTGACTCATTTCACGATCAAGTCGATGGCCTCGTTACGGTCGAGACTAGTGCTAATGGTGAGCGACTTTCTTCTAAATCCTGAGATGAGTTTTACCTTCACCGTGTTGGGAGAAATGCGTCCTTCATTGTTGGCAAAGACGAGAAGTTCATTTTTGCCTTCGTTGAGATAGAGCACCACTCTTTTTTTTGAATTATCGATGGGGATGCCGTAAAGGATCCATTTTCCGTTGAGTCGAACAGAAATGCTGTCGCCATCCACTTGTGCATTGTCTGTGAGTTCTAATACTACTCGTGATTGTGAAAAATAAAATGCCTCTTGTCGTTTTCGAGTTTCTCGCTCGCCGGCCTCAATACCGTGGGTAAAAGGAACTTTTTTCCCGTCATTTCGGAATTCTTTCAGCCCGAAATTATAGCGAAATACCA
>CAZYPV010000013.1:25491-51454 GCA_964649515.1 uncultured Comamonadaceae bacterium
TGATCATACCCGTTCTAAGGCCAATTCCCACAATCCAAAGATCGTTCAATCGGGCGTTAAATGCAGAGCCAAGTTCAATCGCCGCTCCTGGAGTTTGGGTAAGTTGCGTACCTTGATCGTGCTGCACATTTGCCCAAGTTAAGCCCGCATTTCCCCTCAACGAGATGCTGTATTTGGAAGGTTGCTGAGCTTGACAGAGGAGTGGGATGAGGAGGAAAGCGGAAAAGAAGAGACGAAAAAACATGGCCGAAGTTTGCTTACTTGGATCAAATATAAGGCCAAAGGGTAGAGCAAAAAAAAGGACCTTCGAAAAGGTCCCTCTTATTTTTCAGTTCAATTTGGTTGTTAGCTGGGGTAAAGACGAAGATGGCTTTGAAGAAGTTGCATGTTGTTGGGATGTTTTTTTGTGAATAGGAGTGAGGTGCTTATATTAGACTGAAAATCAAGGAGAAAGATTAAAAAATTAAAAAAAATGATTTTTCTCCCGACCAAACTTAGCCCTCGCGGGCCCTCCCTTTCCCTCCCCCACCTGACCAACCAGCGATTCGAAGGTCGGAAGTATTTCAACACCCACAAAGCAAAAATCCCCCAACTTCACCAATGCACCCCTTTCCTTTGTGAATGATTCAATTTTATCCCCAATCACCAGAAAAACAGCCCACCAACGGAGTATTTTCCATTTCTACTTTCCACCCAACCCCAGCTTAAACAACCCGTTCCATCTTCCATTCATCAAGCGATTTTTACTTCCTCCTTTCCATCCAATCACCTCAGTTTACTTCCCTTGCGTTAATATTCTCTATGCTTCCCTTTTTCTTCTTGCCAATTTGTAATTTCGTCTCAAAATTTTGAAACATGTTGAAGCAATTAGTCGAGTGCGTTCCCAATATTTCTGAGGGACGAGATCAAGCAAAAATAGAGGCGATTGTAAATGAGGTGCGCCAGGTAGAAGGAGTTCAACTTTTAGATGTTGATCCCGGAGCTTCTACCAACAGAACGGTAATTACTTTCGTAGGAACACCGCAGGAAACGGTGGAAGCGGCTTTCCGTTTGATCAAAAAAGCGGGAGAATTGATCGACATGTCCAAACAAAAAGGAGAACACCCAAGGATGGGAGCTACCGATGTGTGTCCCTTCGTTCCCGTGGCGAACATCAGCATGGAAGAGTGCGTGGCACTGGCGCATCAACTCGGAGAACGGGTAGGTAAAGAGCTCCAAATTCCAGGTTATTTTTACGAGAGTGCAGCCAAATCTCCAGAGCGCAAAAACTTGGCTCATTGCAGAAGCGGTGAGTACGAGGGCTTAAAGAAATTGAGCCAAGAAGAATGGAAACCCGATTTTGGTCCGGCAGAGTTCAATGACCGTGTCAAGAAAACAGGAGCCACGGCCATCGGTGCTCGAGACTTCTTGGTGGCTTACAATATCAATCTCAATACTACGTCAACCCGCCGAGCAAATGCCATTGCCTTCGATATTCGAGAGGCTGGCCGTTTGAAAAGAGAGGGAAATCCCATCACGGGTAAAAAAGTGCTGGATGAAAATGGTGAGCCCGTTAGGGTGCCGGGGTCTTTGAAGGCGGTGAAAGGAATTGGTTGGTACATCGAAGAATACGGCATTGCACAGTTGTCGCTGAACTTGACGAACATTAACGTCACTCCAGTGCATGTAGCTTTCGATGAGGCAGTGAAAAAAGCGGCGGAGCGCGGAATTCGGGTGACGGGAAGTGAAGTAGTAGGTTTGATGCCGCTTCGTGTGCTGATAGAGGCTGCAGATCATTACCTCACAAAACAAGAGCGTTCCCTGGGAATCAGTGAGTCGGAAAAGATTAAAATTGCGGTGAAATCATTGGGTCTGGACGACCTCGCTCCCTTCAAGGCGGAAGAAAAAATCATCGAATACATGATCAAAGACGAAGAGGGATCTCGACTCGTTGATATGGATTTGGTCGCATTTGCCAATGAAACAGCTTCGGAGTCGCCAGCTCCCGGTGGAGGTTCGGTAAGTGCATATTGTGGTGCGATGGGAATTGCCTTGGGAACCATGGTGGCGAACCTAAGCGCTCACAAAAGAGGTTGGGACGATCGTTGGGAGTCCTTCTCAAAGTGGGCTGAAGAAGGCATGAAATACCAAAGAGAATTGCTCTATTTAGTGGATGAAGACACAGCTTCCTTCAACGGAATCATGGAAGCTTACGGCATGCCGAAAGGGAATGAACAAGAAGAGAAGGCCAGACACCAAGCCATTCAAGCGGCGACTAAATATGCCATTCAAATTCCGCTCAGAGTGGCACAAACCGCATTGAAAAGCATGGAGGTGATGAAAGCAATGGTAGAAACGGGCAATCCCAACTCCATTACCGATGCTGGGGTGGGTGCCATGTGCGCAAGAACCGCAGTTTTGGGCGCGGTGATGAACGTGAAGATCAACACGGGCGATTTAGAAGATAAAGCCTATGTGGAGCAAGTGTTGAAAGAAAGCGCTGATATTGCAGCAAAGGCTGAACAAATTGAACAAGAAGTACGTACAATAATAGACCAGCATTTGGCGTAGCTAAAGAAGAGCAAGGCACCATCTTCATAGCAGCATCAAATGACTTGAAGATGGAATTAGAGGCCACGCCACAATGATGAGTTCAGCGCATAAAACAACCATAAAACAAGGGCTGCAGAGGGTAGTGTATTTCTTCCCTCTGCAGTTGGTGATCTTGCATTTTAAAAGGAACCACTTCCTCTTGGTTTTTTGGCTGCTGATTTTTGGATATACCACGAATTTCTTGGGAAGCAATTATGGCATTTCCCACCAGTTTCTGTTTCCTGAGTATCGCGGACACAATGGCTTTTTGGCTTTTGCCATCTTGGGTTTTTCCGTGGGAGGTTTTATTTTGGCCTTCAACCTCTATACCTATATTCTACACGGTTTTCGTTTCCCATTCATTGCCACGCTCAATCGGCCTTTTCTGAAGTTTAGCGTCAATAATTTTGCCATCCCATCGGCTTTTGTCTTGGTGTATCTTTATTGCACCATCAATTATCAAATCCATGAAGAGCTCGAAACATGGTCAACGGTGCTCACCAACGTTTTCGGTCTTCTTTTTGGGATGTTCATTTTTTTGGTGATATCCCTGCTCTATTTCACTTTTACCAATAAAAATATCGGGGCGTACACCACGATTTCAGGAACCAAGAAGGCTGGGAAGCAGGCTACTGTTCAAACCAATTTGCACAAAAAGAAGGATTGGGTCAAGGAAGAAAAGCGTTCGGCCGATTGGAGAGTAGAGACCTACATGGTTCATTTCTTCAAGATCGGTCTGGCGAGATCGGCTAAACACTACCAAAGGGCCTTGCTCCAAAAGGTGTTTACCCAGAATCACGTAAATGCATCGCTCTTCGAGTTAGGACTGATCATCTCATTCATCGTGATTGGCTCATTTCGTGAAAACCCCTATTTCGTCATTCCCGCAGCGGCAAGTGTGATCCTTCTTTTTACAGTGCTCCTCATGTTGATTTCGGCACTATTTTCTTGGGTGAAGGGTTGGACGCTCACGGTGTTCATTGTGCTTTTTGCTTTGATTAATGTTTCTTTTAGCGGGCTGAAGATGCTCAAGCTGGAAAACAGGGCCTACGGCTTGGAATACGATAATGAATTGGCTAACTACGATCGTAAATACCTCGTGAGCATCAACAATCAAGATTCGTTGGTCAAGCAAGATGTGGCAGAGAGTTTGGCCATTCTTGAGAGGTGGAAAGAAAAGAACACACGAACGGATGGAAAAAAGCCGAAGATGGTCATTGTTACGGCAAGTGGTGGCGGACTCCGATCTGCTTTGTGGACTTTGACGAGTTTAATGCATGCAGACAGTGTTTCGGGCGGAAACTTGATGCAACAAACAGCACTCATTTCCGGCTCTTCAGGTGGGATGTTGGGGGCGAGTTATGTACGGGAGATCGCCCTTCGAGAAATAGAACAAAACATTGAAAAACGCCCAATGGCTCATTACCAAGAATGCATTTCCAAAGATCTCCTCAACCCGGTGATTTTGAGCATGGCCACCAACGATTTGTTCATTCGCTACCAGCACTTCAACGACGGAGATCAGAGATATACCAAAGATCGAGCTTACGCTTTCGAACGTCAATTGAATCAAAATACAGAAGGATTTCTCGATCGGCGACTCATGGATTACCGCAAGCCCGAACGAGAAGCATTGGTGCCCATGGCAATTTTTGCTCCATCCATCGTGAATGATGGTCGGCGATTGCTGATTTCTGCTCAAAACATGAGCTACCTCTGTCAAAACACCCCAAAAGCAGAGATGAACTCTCGCGCTTTGGCAGAGGATGTTGAATTTCTGAGGTTCTTCGAAAAGCAGGGGAGTGCCAACCTTAAGTTCACTTCGGCCTTGCGCATGAATGCCACTTTCCCCTACATCATGCCCATGGTAAGTTTACCTTCGGAGCCAGGAATGGAAGTGATGGATGCGGGCTTGCGCGATAATTTCGGGGCAAAATCAAGCATGCAATTCTTATACACGTTTAAGGATTGGATCAATGAAAACACTTCAGGCGTAATTTTATTGCAATGCAGAGATGTGCGCAAAGACTTCGTTGCAGAAGAACAAAGTACTTCCCTCATCAATCGTTTTACAGCTCCATTGGGCTCTGTGTACGGAAACATCACCAAAACCCAAGATTACAACCACGATCAGTTGTTGCGCTATTTGAGCTATTGTTTTGATGGTAAAATCGATGTGGTAACCTTCCAGTTGGAGGAGGAAAGAACCGCGAAGGTATCCCTGAGTTGGCACCTCACCACAAAAGAAAAACAAACGATCAAGAACAAGGTGAAACGTGCTGATTATCAGTCGTCCCTGCAAGAACTCATTGCACTATTGAACCCTTGATAAGATTTCAAGTGAAACGACAGAGTTTTACTGCTTCTTCTTATGTTTACAGAAATTATTTTCCATGACGGATCCTTCCAATGCTGAACCCAACCAGTCAACAGGTGCAGATACAAAACTGAATCGGAGCTCAAGACTTTTTCTCAAAACCTTGTGGACTTCCATCCAAAACATTTTGAGTTTAAAGGAGGGTGTGGACAAAGAAGGAACCATGGCTGGAATTCGGGCCGATGTTGAGTTCAAAGGTCATGCTGCTTGGATTCTTGTTTTTTCCATTTTCATTGCGAGCATCGGGCTAAACACGGGTAGCGTTGCAGTCATCATTGGTGCCATGCTTATTTCTCCTTTGATGGGTCCGATTTTGGGGGTGGGACTGGCTGCTGGTACGAATGATGTGGACCTCCTGACCAAAAGTTTGAAAAATTTTGGGGTGATGGTGATCATTTCTGTGGTGATCAGTACGCTCTACTTTTTTATCGTTCCCACACCAGAGATCAACTTGGAGTTGAAGGGAAGAAAAGAGGCTACTTTGTTGGCCATTGCTGTTGCCTTTTTTGGTGGTGCGGCGGGGATCATCGCAGGGTCGAGGTCACTCAAGAGCAATGCTGTTCCTGGGGTGGCCATCGCAACCGCCCTCATGCCGCCCCTTTGTACGGTGGGCTTTGGTCTAGCTACGGGGCAATGGGACTTCTTCTTTGGAGCGCTTTACCTCTTTTTCATCAATTCGGTTTTCATCGCTTTACCAACGTACCTGTATATTAAGTACATGCGCTTCCCTGTGAAGGATTTTGTTGAACCGAAAAAGGAGCAACGAGTAAAAAGGATGATTTATGCTTTTGTGGCGCTGATCATGATCCCGAGTTTTTTCATTTTCTATAACGTACTGCAACAAAGCTTTTTCAATACGAATGCAGATCAATTCCTAGCGAAAATTGAAATGTCGCTCGATAAGACGGGAACTTCAATTATTGATCGTAAAGTCACTTTCGATAAGGCTCAGCCACAGATCACCATTGCGCTGATGGGAGATCCTGTGGGGGATGAAACAGAGGCGTTGTGGAATTCAATGCTTTCAGATTTCGGATTGGAGAAGTGCCAGTTGAATATTCGAAGACCCAAAGATTATAGCCAGGAAATTCAAGACTTAAAGAACCTCACGAGCGAACAGTCTTTAGCCCAAAGTCGAATGATGTATCAAGGGCTCATCGACCAAAGAAATAGGGAAATCGATAGCCTTCAACAACGTCTGCTAACAAAGGAAAGGGCACGCATTGATAGCCAGAAGCTTCTGCAAGAAATCCAATTACTTACGGTTGATGTTGAAGAGGCGGCTTTTGCTCAATTGATTCAATCGAAATCGGGTAGGCTCGATACTTTACCCACCTTTCTCGTTCAGTGGCGTTCTGGTACTTCAAGAAGCAAGATTTCTGAAGATATTGACCTCTTAGAACGTTGGTTCCAATCTTCCTTGAAAAAACCACGCGTTCAGGTAATTAGTCATCGTTTTGAATAAGTCTCCATCACCGTTTGCATGGCTGCAATAAGGGTGGGGTCGCTCACTTTGTAATGCCCTTCAAAAAGATGTTGATGGTGGTGGGTGGCAGACTTTGAAGCGCTAAAATGAAGCTCTTTTACTCCCGCGTTGAGCAGATGAATGGCGTTGTTTGGCCGCACACCCCCTCCGGCGAGAATGGTGATCTGAGGATGTTTCAACTGCATTTGTCCCAAAAATGCACTGGCGCTCCAGGCTTCTTTTTCCTTACCACTGGTCAATACTCGATCAAATCGAAGATCTTCCAGGGCTTGAAGGTCGTCTTCGTAGCGGTCAGATTCATCAATGGCTCGGTGAACACACAGTTCCGTTTCGGGAAAGGCATGTCGTACCTCGGATAGAAAATCGAGGTCCAAACGACGTTCTTTCAGTGCGCCAACAACAAGTCCGTCACACCCCGCCTCAAGATGTTCTTTCATTTCAGAGATCATCAATTCTTTTTCTTTCTGGCTGAAGTAGAAATCACCGCTGCGAGGACGAATAAGCACCATGGTTTTCAATTGAAGCGCTTGGGCTTGTTGGGTGAAAGCTGTACTTGGCGTTAGTCCGCCCAACTCAAGTGAACAACACAATTCAATGCGTTCTACGTTCAAAGCAGCAGCATTCTCGCAGGATTGCACGTTGGCACAACAAATTTCGAGTAAGGGGCGCATCATCATTATAGTTTAAACAAAAAAGGCCGAACAAAAAATGTTCGGCCTAAATATCGATGGAGTAATGCTTGGATTACTTCTTAAAAGACATTTTTTCTTTGATACGAGCAGCCTTACCAGTCAACTCTCTCAAGTAGTAGATACGTGCTCTACGAACGCTACCGCGCTTGATGACTTTAATTTCTTCCAAAAATGGAGAAGAAAGTGGAAAAATACGCTCAACGCCAATGCTGCTGGACATCTTACGAATGGTAAATGTTTCTGCTGTACCAGAACCACGACGTTGGATCACAACCCCTTGGAATGTCTGGATACGTTCTTTCGCTCCCTCTTTAATGGTGTAGCTTACAGCTATCGTATCACCGGCACTAAACGTTGGCCAGTCTTTTACTTCTACGAGTTTATTTGCGATGTCTTTGATCTTATCCATGACTTCAGGTTCTAGGTGTCCAAAAATGAGGTGCAATATTACGAATATTATTTTATTCGAGTGAAGTGTTTCGGGAATTTTATTTCCCTTTTCTCTGAGCGTCTGGAGAGCCTTGATCTTCAAGTAAATCGGGACGTCTTTCTTGTGTTCTGCGCATGGATTCTTCAAAAAGCCAAGCTTCGATTTCGGCGAAGTTTCCACTAGTGAGGATTTCGGGCACCTTCCAACCTTGGTAATCGGCAGGGCGAGTATACACTGGAGGAGCAAGTAAGTTGTCTTGAAAACTGTCCGATAAGGCACTGGTTTCATCGTTAAGCACTCCAGGAATGAGCCGGATAATGCTATCAGCCAAAACTGCAGCGCCCAACTCACCTCCAGAAAGAACAAAATCACCAATACTGATTTCACGGGTGATCACATGATCGCGAAGGCGCTGGTCCACCCCCTTATAATGTCCGCAAAGCATGATGAGGTTCCCTTTCATGCTGTAAAAGTTCGCCATGCCTTGATTCCAGGTTTCTCCATCTGGAGTAAGGTAGATGATTTCGTCGTATTCACGTTCGCTCTGCAGCTTCAAGATACAATCGTGAATGGGTTGTATGGTCATCACCATCCCAGCGTTACCACCGTAGGCATAATCATCTACTTTTTGGTGCTTATTGGTGCTGTATGCCCGAATGTCGTGCACAACTACTTCAACCAGTCCTTTGTCTTGAGCACGTTTCAAAATGCTGTCTGCAAACGGACCCTCAAGAAGTTTGGGCAGAACGGTTAGGATGTCGATTCTCATGCCGCAAAGATAGTGAATCCCACTTCTGACTACGACAATATCATTTCCATTTCCAATTCCTATCTTCGTTCCAACGAACTAGAAACAATGTTATACGCGTTAGAACAAGATCCAGAATACATCCACTTACAAACCGAGCTGGTGAGAATGCAAAAGTGGGTGATGGAAAAGAAGAAAAGGATGGTGATCATCTTCGAAGGAAGAGATGCAGCAGGAAAGGGTGGGGCAATTATGCGATTTGTGCGCTTTTTGAATCCTCGAGGTTATCGAATTGTTGCTTTGATGAAGCCCACCAAGCAGGAAAAAGGACAGTGGTTCTTTCAACGCTATGCGAAGGAATTACCCAATCCAGGAGAAATTGTGCTGTTTGACCGAAGTTGGTACAACCGTGCTGTGGTTGAACCGGTAATGGGGTTTTGTACCAAAAAGAAGTACGAACAGTTCATGGAACAAGTGGTGCCTTTCGAAAAAATGTTGATGGATGATGGGATCATTTTGGTCAAGTTCTGGTTCAGCATCGACAACCACGAACAGCAACGCAGGCTAGATTTGCGCAGAAATGAACCACTCCAACAATGGAAATTGAGCATTGTTGATCAAATGGCTTTGGACAAGTGGGACGATTATACGCATTACAAAAAAGTGATGTTCGACAATACGGCCACACCTCAGTCTCCATGGGTTATCATTAAAGGAAATAATAAAGACCTGGCACGCTTGGAGGCCATGCGCTATGTCATTTCGCTGAACGATTATCCTGAAAAAGGGCAAACGGGCGAGCGCATTGATCCCGATGAAAGCATCGTGTTGGTTCACGATAATGAACGCCGAATCGTCAATTATGAGGAAGAACGTTAATGCTTGTTCCTTCCGAGACTTCACAAACCTTACATCATGAAAAAGAAAATACTCTACACTTTACTTGCTGCACTCATCGTAATTCAATTCTTTCCGGTAGATCAAAACAACCCAGCAGTGGTTGATGGTGAGGATTATTTAGACATTGTGGAACACTCCGAAGAGGATCGATTGTTGATCGAAAATGCATGCTACGATTGTCATAGCAATACGACCGATTATCCTTGGTACTTCCGTCCACAACCTCTTGGTTGGTGGTTAAAAGGACACGTGAAAGGAGGACGAACTAAACTGAACTTCAGCGATTGGGGTAAGATGTCCGCAGATGATCAAAGACATGCACTGCATGAATGTGTTGAGGTGCTTGAAGAAAAACGTATGCCCCTCGGGTCATACACTTGGTTGCACCCCGAGGCCAAATTGAGTGCAGAGGAAAGAGCTTCACTCATTCAACACTTTTCGAATTAAGGTGGAGAAAGTGGATTAAGATTTTGGCTTTCGTACAATGGATATTCACTAAACAAAACGGTAGTGCCATCCCGATAAACTCCTCATTTTCAGTCTCATTCTCGCTCTAAAAAATCACCCCGGGGACAGCACCCCTGTCCCCTGACATAAAGATACATCCGCGCAAAATACCGCGCAGAACAACTTTGCAATAAGGCTCCTTTCTTTTGTAGTTGAAGGGATTTTAAGCTGTGGACGGGTCAATGAGCGTGAACGATGAACTCAAGCCAACGCTAAAGTTTCGCGGCAATTTGTCTACTCCAAAAATGGCTCTTGAGTGGTGTCCTTTGTCTCCCAAAACCTGCACAAAAAGATCCGAGGCTCCATCAACAATGGCGGGAGAATCATCCCAATCGTTTCCCGCTTGAAAATAGGCGTCGATATGGTTTAGACCCAAGAGACGGTCAAATCCAATTTTCGCCTTTACTTGTGCCAATACGTTCAAGGCGCAAAGCTGCATCGCCTTGTATCCTTCTTGGGTGGAAACTTCTTGTCCTAATCGACCTTGATAGCCGTACTGACCGTTCAAAATGGGAAATTGAATAGCGATGTAAGCAACATTTCCACGAATGTTCACAGAGACATAGCTTCCACCAGGTGTGGATACTTCCGGGAGGTTTAGTCCAAGCTTTTGAAGATTTGTTTCAGGCTGCATGTTGATCATTTAAGTTCTCGAAATACTCGAATTTTTATCAAAATATTGATTTCGAAAATAGGTGGAAATATATGACAAGGATGTTAATTAAGCTCAATCTCTTCTGATGTTCTTGAGTGAAGTCCTAAGAACTTGGATCCAACGATAGATGGGGTTTTGCCCGATGTTAGATAAGTGATCGATTGAGCCTTAAAACGAGACAAAAAAAAAGCCCGAACATGAAATGTGTTCGGGCTTTTGAATGATATCCTCGTTCAGCTTTTATTGGCTGATGGATTGGATCGATTATTTTTTCGCATCCGCTGGAGCAGCCATTTCTTCTTCTGGCATTTCCATTACAGGTGCAGGAGGAGGAGTTCTTACGAAGTCAATTTCCTCAATGAGGTTGGTTGCTCCTGCATACTTGTCAATGATGAACATCACGTAGCGGATGTCCACAGAAATGGTTCTCTGCAATTCTGGTTCGAAGGCAATATCACCACTCATGGCTTCCCAGTTTCCATCAAAAGCGAGTCCAATCAAATCACCATTGGCATTCAATACCGGAGATCCGGAGTTACCGCCGGTAATGTCGTTGTTGGAAATAAAGCACACCACCAACTCACCGTTTTCATCGGTCCACTGTCCAAAGTCTTCATCATCAATCAACTCAATCAAACGCTCCGGAAGCACAAACTCAGGGTTGTTTGGGTCGTACTTCTCCAAGATTCCGTTCGCTGTGGTGATGAAGTCGTAATGAACAGCATCAGCAGGGTAGTAGTCTCCAACGGTACCATAAGTCAAACGCATGGTGCTGTTTGCATCTGGATAGAAGGCTTTGTCTGCCATCATTTTTCTTAATCCGTCAA
This sequence comes from uncultured Comamonadaceae bacterium, assembly GCA_964649515.1. Lineage (GTDB taxonomy): Bacteria > Bacteroidota > Bacteroidia > Flavobacteriales_D > Sanyastnellaceae > CALKGK01. Next base: position 36,685 of record CAZYPV010000013.1, read on the forward strand.
CAAACAAACGGTATCCTTTATCGAATTTTGCTTGATCTGGGTTGGCGAAAGATTCAAAGTACTTGTTTGCCATCGATTTCGCATTGATCACGGCCAAGTCTTTGTTCCATTTTTTCATGTTCGGATCGGCCAAGAATTCCATCAAACGCTGCTTGTCAACAAGGAATGATTTGGCATACATTTTATCTGCAAAGCGCTCCGGTGAATTCTTGTATTTGTCTCCAATCAATTGAAGTACGCTTGGCTGCTGTTCTTTGGCGATGTTCTTCATGTAGATGTTCATCATGTTCACCAACACGTCTTTGTCAGTAGCCATGTCGTAATCTTTGAAGAAGTCTTCTACCATTGGCGTCATTCCTTCCAATGCTGCTTTGCGCTCTGCTTCATCCTCGATGCTCATGGTGCGCTCAAGAAGTCGGTTCAAACGGAAGGTGAACAAGGTAATGTCTGCTCCAATCAATCCTGCTTCCAAAGCATACACGTTGCTTTTTACGGTAGCATCAGTGCTTTTGTAGTAGTCGGCAATCATCCCAACCGCTTCTCCATACTTGGCTTTGCGCTCGGGAGTAGCATTGGCCCATTTCATGAAATCATCTTCAAGTGCTTTTTTCTTGCTGTAAACGTCCAAACGCTTCAAGCCTTTACTCTGTCCGATGTAGTATTTCCAGTAGTTGGCAGTGCTGGCATACTTGGAGGCGTACTTAATGCGAACTGCTTTGTCTTCATCCATGTGTTTTTTCATGGTTTTCAACTTGAGGTCGCGCACTTCAACCACACTTGGGTTGTAGGTATCCAAGGCTTGCTGAACACCGTAAGAGCTCAAGAAACGATCGGTGCTTCCAGGGTAGCCCATAATCATGGTGAAATCATCTGCCGCTACTCCGTCCATGGATACTTTGAGGTGACGCTTCGGCTTCAACGGAACGTTTTCTTCCGAGAAGGTCGCGGGCTGATTTTCTTGGTCGGCATAGATTCTCAACAAAGAGAAGTCTCCAGTATGGCGAGGCCACATCCAGTTGTCGGTATCCCCTCCATATTTCCCCACGCTTTCTGGTGGAGCGCCTACCAAACGAATGTCTTTGTAGGTATTGTACACGAAAAGGTAGTACTCATTTCCGTAGAAGAATTCTTTCACTTCTACATCATAATCGTTGTCCTTGCTCGCTTCTTCACGAATGCTTTTGCTGGCTGCTGCAACTGCTTGAGCGCGTTCATCTTCGCTCATGTTGTCGTTTACATTGGCCAAAACTTGCTCGGTAACATCATCAATGCGCACCAAGAAAGAAACCTCAAAATCTTCGATGTGCATTTCCTGATCTTTAGAAAATGCCCAGAATCCATCGGTCAAATAATCGTGCTCGGGAGCAGAAAACGATTGAATAGCTCCATACGCACAGTGGTGGTTGGTCAACACCAAACCTTCAGAAGAGATAACTTCTGCTGTGCACATTCCTCCGTTCAAACGCACAATGGCGTCTTTCAAACTGGCGTTGTTGATGTCATAAATTTCTTCGGCTGATAGGTTCAGTCCGAGGTTCTGCATTTCAGCTTCGTTGATGCGCTTCAACATGTGCATCAACCACATCCCTTCATCGGCTTTGGCCGCATTGAAGAGGAACAGCATTGCTGCGGTAATGGTGAGTAGTTTCTTCATCTGTTTTTGTTTATTTGGTCCACTTTTTTCTCGGTTACTCGTTACTTTGAGACTTCAAAATCCATGGGGTATTTTCAATTAAGGTGTCCAATCGGGCATACAGGTTTTTGAGGTTCGGACCTTCATAACGATTGTACACTCGTTTGCTTTGAATTTCAGTAATGGTGGCGGGTAAATCACTCACAAAACGGTTGTCATAGCTGTCTTTCAAGGAAAAGTAGTCGCTTTTTTCAGCTTCCTCAATCACCGCTTCAATAAAGGAATCTTCCACCGTGGCGGTGTAGAGCCCAATTCGGTTCACAAAGTTTTGGCCTTCATATCGAGCGCTGTGGTTTTGATACACGATGAGCTCAAAACTCGGACACCGCCCAAAACAAGGGGTCTTACGATAGTAGAGTAGGGTATCGGTGGGTGAAACTTGGATCGCTTCAACCGTGGTGGAATCCATTTCCATTGGAGCAGGAATATCCTCTACGAGCGATTCGTTGGCCTGTTTTCTGTTCTTACAGGCAAATAAGAGGAAAGTTAGGCATACCAAGAACAAGAGTCGTTTCATGTTCATTTCTTTCCTTTTTTATTTTTCTGTTGTTGCTGCTGGAGTTTCTGCATTTCTTCCAACTTCTGCTGAAATGCAGATTTCTTTTTCTTCGGCTTCTTTTTGTTAGCGTCAATTTTAGCGCGAATTTTTTCTTCACTTACAAAGTAACGCTTGATCACCACCATTTGGAAGATGGAAATAAAGTTGGCAATGAAATAGTACAAACTGAGTCCTGCAGCGTATTTGTTGAAGAAGAAGAGCATCATGAATGGGAAGATGTTCATGATGAGTTTCATGTTGGGCATGCCGGGCTGGGTGCTGGTTGGCATGTTGGTGCTGTTCATTCTGGTGTAGAAGAAGGTCGAAGTTGCCATCAACAAGGTGAAGCCCGATACGTGATCTCCATAAAAAGGTATCGTGAAGGGTAGCTGCAAAATGCTGTCAAAGGCTCCGAGGTCATCGGCCCACAAAAACGATTCTCCACGCAAGGAGATGTGTGCGGGGAAAAAGCGGAACATGGCATACAAAATGGGCATCTGAAGCAAGGTAGGAAGACATCCCGCAAATGGATTTACTCCGGTTTGCTTGTACAAGGCCATTTGAGCTTGTTGCTTTTCCATTTGATCCTTGTACTTCTCATTCAACTCGTCAATCTCGGGCTTGAGTACACGCATTTTCGCCGAAGAAAGGAAGTTCTTCCAGGTAATGGGGAAGAGGAGGAGTTTGATGAGTAGGGTAAGTACCAAAATCACGATTCCGGCGCTTCCAATGAAGGTGCTCAACCAATTGAATACGGGCCGAACCAATACACGGTTCACCCAGCCAAAAATCCACCATCCATAATCAATGATGCGATCCAACTCGTCCACTTCCATGGCTTTGAGTGCGTCCATGTCGTTTGGACCAAAATAGTACCTCAAGTCTACGGTACTGTTGGCAGACGGACTCAAATTCAAAGGCAGCTTGGCTTCGTAGAACATGGTTACGGTAGTGTCCTCGCTATTTTCGGGTGGATAGCTCCGAAGAGTAGCGTTGGACTGAAAGCCGTCATTATTGATTACAATGGCTGAAAAATAGTTTTGTTTGAAGGCCATCCAATTCAATGGCTGGTCGAGAATATCGTCGTCTTCTCGTGCTTCGGAAAGATAGTCTCTCCCTTCACCCATTTCTCGAAAGAAGATGGAACTGTGCTGACGTTCCCACTCGATGCCTTTTTCGTTGTGAAGACCAGCGGCATTCCATTGAATGAAGTTGTCTTTGTTCATATCAAGCACCCGATCCATGCCCACAAACTGCATGCTCACATTCACTTCATAGGTGTCCTGCGCGAGGGTATAGATGAGGTCGATGTAATTCTGTGGGTCGTTGGTTTTCAGGCGAAGCACGGCCGTTTGTCCGTTGGGGGTATCTTCCTTTCTCTCCAGGTCGAACACCAATTCTTTTGCGTTAATGGCTCCTTTGGCGGGATAGTTCAACCAGAGATTCATTTCACTCAATTCCTTGTTCCAGAGGGATATGGGGTCTTCGCTGTTGTACTTGGTGTAGTCCTTAATGATGGCTTCAGTGAACAATCCTCCTTTGGTGTTCAAAACCAACTTGATTTTGTCATTTTCAAGAACCACATCTTGAGCATTTCCCGCACTGGCAGGCGCAAAGGCTCCATAGCGTGATTGCTGCTCTTCTGCTAAGATGGCCAAACGAATGCTGTCTCTGATGGGGTCGTTGCTTACGGTTTCATCTTCAAGGGTGTTGATGACTTTCGTCTCATTTTGAGCAACTTGATTGGCCTTGTTGATGCTGTCTTGGCGGGCAATGTTTTGTTGTTCAAGTAGGGCCAGCTCTTCTTCGCTCGGACGAGTGAAGTAGGAGTATCCTACAATAAAAAGAAACATCATTACGATGCCAATGACTGTATTACGATCCATGCGTGTGGTTTAATAGGGGCGCAAAGATACCCATATCCGATGCAAATTCGAAAAAATGAGCACCCAAGCGGGAAAACTTGTGCTAAATGGTGAATAAAATGGTTGAGCGGTGACTACCAATGGTGAGCATCGTCGTCCATCCATTTGCCCTGGACTTTCATGGTTTGCTCCAGAATATCGCGAACTGCCCCTCTACCACCACCGCGGTGTGAGACGTATTTCACGGCTTCTTGGACTTCAGGAACGGCATCTGCAGGACAACAAGGCAGCGCTACTTTGGCCATGACTTGAAGATCGGGTATGTCATCTCCCATGTAACATACTTCTTCCAAGCGGATACCTTGTTCTTCAATGAAATTTTCTAGAACTTCAAGTTTGTTGTGGCTCCCCAAAAAGATGTGCTGGATGCCCAAGCCCTGGAAACGTGTGCGAACCATCTCGTTTTTTCCGCCAGAGATGATGGCCAAGTTGTAGCCTTTTTTAGCAGCGAGCTGAACGGCATAACCGTCTTTAACATTGGCGGTTCTCACTTGCTCTCCGTCGTTGGTGAGGTAAACAATTCCGTCTGTAAATACGCCGTCTACATCAAAGATGAAGGTGCTAATCTTTGGGAGGATTTCTTTGTAATTCTTGGCCATGTGCGTGTTGTATTCTTTTTGTAAAATCGTTGTACAAGTCCCGAAGTTCAGGCTTGTTTTCTAAGGCGTTTAGATGTTTGTCGATGGTGTTTTGATCCCTCCTAATTGCAGGACCCGTTTGCGCTGCCTTGGGTGATAATCTTTGGGCTTTTTGGGCGGTTTCTTTGATCAGCGGCAAAAGCATGTCCAAACTCATCCCTTGTTCTTGAAGGTATTCTTCTGCCAACAAAAAGAGATGGTTGCTAAAATTACAGGCCAAAACGGCTGCAAGGTGAAGGTGAGCACGATCATTCGAATTGACTGTGCGCACGTTCGTAGAAAGGAGTCGGGCCAATGACAAGAGCTTTTCTTCAAACTCAGGAGCACTGGCTTCGATACAAAAGGGGACTTCTTGCATGTTTACAGGTACCCCTTTGGTGAAGGTTTGAAGGGGGTAGAAAACGCCTGAGTTTTTCCTTCTTGGGAACATCGGTACACTTCCGGAAGTGTGCACCACGCTCAACTGCGTGGGAAGTTTTTGGATGAAGGAAGGGATGGCGTCGTCGGGAATGGCAACAATGACTAAACTGTCGCGATGCAATAGCTGGAGGTCATTCACCACTTCACCTCCATACAGTTTACACATGCCCAAACTGTTTTCTACTTTCAGGTTATAGAAACCAAGCTGCTGCCCAATCACTTTGCTCAAGGATGAACTTAAGTGACTGGCAACATTTCCGGCCCCAACCATAACCACTTGGGAGAACATCATGCTTTGCGTTTGCGTTGACGAATCCGATGCCAAACCGCCATTCCTGAGCCCAAAGTCATGATGATGATTCCCAACCAAAGCACATTGATCTGAGGGAAGATAATGGCTTGCATCACAATGAAATCTCGTCGTATGGATTCATGCTCCCACAAGGTCAAATTCAATTCGCTGGTTTGCGGGTTGAAGGTGTTGATGCGCATCTTCAAGCCCCAATCTTCTACTTCAAGAAGGTCTGGAACAACCATTGTTCCCCGGATGATGTAGAGGGGTTCAACAACTTTTGTGCTGTCACCCTGACTCAAAGTAACTCCCGCTCGAATCACAATATCGTCGTCAAAAACTGCGTACTTTTCGCGTTCTTCAATGGGAACTGTGCTCAAACTGTCAATGGCCACCATGATGTTGCTTACAAGAATGCTGTCTCCCGGTGTTACGTTGTGGGCTTTTCCTTCGAGGTAACCCTGCTCATCGGTGGGTGGAGGAGTGATTCGACCCCATTTGATGTGGGTGTAGAGGTCTTTACCTAGGTAGTGCTTGGTGTCCGGCTCGGGAGAATTTCCCATGATTTCGTTCAGCTGAATGTTGGGCTCCAACGAAAAGAGTTTCTCACCGGGTGTTCCACTTTTCCATTTCGTAGCGGCGGCGGTTTGACGAGGATTCGGAATCGGGATGAATCGCCAATTCTTGTCCACGTCTTCAATGCTAAAATCAGCAGCGGCAGCGTGATCTTGAATGGCTTCAAAGAGCATGCCTCTATGACTAACGATGTCGCCCGCTTTGTACTGCACGGCTTGCCTTTCGAAGTAGTCAACAACAAAATTCAGGTGGATTCCTTCCTGATAACGATCCACATAACTGATGAAGTAATCCCCCATCGGAAGGGTGTCGTTTTGAAGCAAAAGGATGTCTTCAGAATTGTCCAACTCTTCGTTCAAAGAACGGATGTCGCCAATTTGGTTTTTGGAGATGAAGTCTTGCTGACCAGTTGAGATCAATGCACCGAGAATCACTAGTGCAAAACCAATGTGCGCCACGCTTGCTCCTCGATCGAGAAAAGAGCCTTTTCTCATGCGCACGATGTAGTCGGCATTCGAACAAACGGCAAACACTGTGGCAAAAAGTAAGGCAATGAGCGGGAAGTCTTCCCATCCAAAAGGATAGGCCAAGAGCAAAACACTACTGATCACCAAAGAGATCAAGAAAGAGCGCAATAGATCTTTACCTACTTTTTTGATGCTCGATTTTTTCCACTTGAAGAACTGGGTCACAGCAATGAGCATAATAAAGAGGAAAGCAAGCGGAACTTGGAATCGGTGGTAGGCCAGTTCAATGTCTTTTACCGGCGCTAAGTTGGCCTTTGCCAGTTTCGGTAAAAATTCCCAGCCGGTGGTAGCATAAAGGTCCTGAAGCAGTGGCGCCAAGGGCTCAAGGAAGGTATTGAAAACGGGAATGGAAGTTTGCCAAGTAATTTGAATGGCCGAGACCATCAATATTAATGAGCCGATGAACATCCAGAACTCACGAGACCACAATTCTTCTTCGGTCTTTTGTTTGGGGAGGTAGGCTCTGAAGGCATACAAGAGCCACCCTGCAGAGACCACAAGGAAGGCCATGGTCATGTTCACCCCGTCTACAGCAGCACCGAGGATCAACATGCCGATGCACATCGCAATGTAAATCAACCTCAGTCGGAGATTAGCCACAAACATAGCGACCATCATGCCCACGGCGAGCATTTGAAAAACAGAGAGTTGGGGCAAAATCCCACTGTCCACAAAAGAATGCACAGAGGTATCCCCCAAAATCCCACTTTTCGTTAGGAAAGTGCTGTACACCGTGAGGACAAAAGCCATCATGATGAGGAAAAAAGTGGTGAACAAAGAGGTGTTCTTGCGTCGATTTACCAATAAAAGGTGCGCCCCAGCGGTAAGGATTACCCACGGCACAAGAGAAGAGTTTTCAACGGGATCCCAGGCCCAAAAACCTCCAAAGCTGAGAGCTTCATAAGCCCAAGCTCCTCCCATAAGGATTCCCAAACCTAAAATCATCACCCCAAAAAATGCCCAAGGAGTGGCGGGTTTCATCCATTCGGTATATTCCTTTTTCCAGAGTCCGGCAATGGCGTAGGCAAAAGGTACTAGGGTAGAAGCAAATCCAAGAAATACTGTTGGAGGGTGAATGGTCATCCAATAATTCTGAAGCAAAGGATTCAAACCTCGTCCATCTTGAAATTTGGGGAAATCTTGCAAATACGTTGCGCTATAGGTCCATGGCATGCCTGCGTTTTCAGGAAGCTCTCGAACGAGTAAGAAAGGGTTCAATCCAAATTGGTAATCACCAAAATACACTCCGAGAATCATGCTGGAAAGGACCAATTGAACGAGGCCAAAAACGCTCATCACTCTTGATTCCCATCGTCCTGCACTGAAGATCACGATGTTCCCCAGGACGATGTTCCAGAAAATCCAAAGGAGGAAACTACCTTCTTGTCCTTCCCAAAAACAGGACAAGATGTAGCGCATGGGCATTGCATTGTTGAGGTGTTTGGAAACATAGGCAAACTCATACCGGTGGTTCATGAGAATGATGAAGAGAACCGCTATAACCCCAATTACAGATGCGGTATGAATGCGAAATGCTATTCTTCCTAAAATTTTCCAACTATCGTCGTTCTGACTTCCACCAATGGCGTAACTCACAAACGATAAAATCGCAGCGGCAAAAGACAAAACCACCAGGAAGTTTCCTACATAGCTTGCCCAAATCCATTCTCCAACGTAGTTAATGTCCATGCGTTCAATTAATGGCTTCCGCCGTTTCTATGAGGTGATTGTTTTCGTTGTATTTCGATGGACACTTCATCAAAATGTCAGTAGCATAAAATTCACCGTCGATCACTTTTCCGTAGAGGTCAACCGATTCGCTTCGTTCCAAACCTTGAGGCTTGGCTTGCTTGAGCTGTACTTTTTGCACTTCACCGTCTTTATCAATCATGTGAAAAATGGTGGTGCTGTGGTCGGTTTGTGGATCATAGATCACTTCTTGGGATTTGTCCAAAAATCCGCTCACCTTGAATTCTTGTCCGGGATTGGCAAAAGCTTCGGCAAAGTTTACAGAGCTACTGGTATTCATGAAAGACGCGATAAATGTGCCCACAATTCCAGCAATTAAAAGGATGAGTACGATGTGCGATTTTTTCATGGGGAATGTTTATTTATTGATGTCGTTTTCAAGTTTGTTGATCTTCTTGTTCAACATGGCCACGTAGATGAGTAGTCCGAGCAAGATGATCAAAACAACGCTCAATACCACTGGCATCTTTCCGGAGGAAAAGAACGTTTCTTCCAAAACACTATTTTCTCCTTGTGCGATGCTCAAAAAAGGCATCATCATCACATTTAAGAACAAGAAAAGGGGCTTAAACGTTTTCATGGTAGTAATGTTTTTTTTCGATGCGGTGTAAACGCAAACGAAGTTGATAGATCCAATACCCGAGTAAAATCCAAGCAATCACTGCCGGATAGAAAACCATTCTCAGGGTGTTGTCCAAGTCGTATTTATTGAAGGCAGGGTTTCCACCTTTTCCAGGGTGAAGCGATTCTGAAAAGCGGGGGAGCACCATCAGTAACACGAAAAGAATCACAAAGGCGAAAATGTTGAACACCGCAGATATCCGCGCCCGCTTTTGGTCATCTTCAATGCTGTTTCTCAAAATAATGTAAGCCACATAAATGAGGAAGGTAACCAAAGCCCCGTTCAGTTGAGGGTCATTCACCCACCAAGCGCCCCATGTAAATCGCGCCCACACCGAACCGGTAACCAAGCCCAAAATGCAAAACACCAAGCCCACTTGCACAGATGCCAAAGCTTTCAAGTCGAAACCTACATCTCCCTTCGAGAGGTAACGAATGCTCGCCACCAAGCCAATGCCCATGAGGAAAAACATGGTGAACCACATCGGTACGTGGAACATTAAATTTCGAATGGTTTCGTAAATGATGGGTTGAAAAGGAATGCTAAAGCCGGTGTTTTTCTGATTCACCACATTGACCGCACAAGAGGGCCAAGAAAACGTGCTCGTGGTTGCTACACCTTCTGCAAAGCGAAATGCGTTGGGCAAGAACATGGTGCCGTCAGTAGCATTGTTCATCAAAACATTCAAACTGGCGTTGGGTGCATCAGCAGGAAGAGTAAAACGCACCTTAACAAGATCGTGCTCGGGAGTTTCAAGGATTTCAGTGCACAAATAAGTACTGTCATCCACCCCTAAAAACACCTGTAAGTCAGCAACATCGAGGTGCGCATTGTAGGTTTGAATGGTGCGAACATTTTCACCTGCATTTAAAGCAGCTTGGTCAACACCAATAACTCCCGGACCCAAGGGAACGGCCAAAGAAAAAACGGTAATGTATGCGAGCAATAGGCCACAAAGAACTTTCCACCACAGGTGCCTCATCAGCAATTTTTTAATCTCGCCAAAGGTAAGGAAATAAGAGGTAGGTTAGCCCAATTAAGCCCACATTAAGCACCCCGAGATAGAGGAGGTTTTCGGCATTGTCTGAAAAAGGAATGCCTTTCATAATTTGGGTGGTAAAGCGCATGATGATGAGAATGAGTGGAATGGTAATGGGCAAGCCAAGCACGGCTGTCATGCCAATTCCGCTGTCGGTTTGAGCGGCAATTCCTGCAATTAATGTTAAAAGGCAAGCAAAGCCCATGGATCCCATCATCACCCCGAGAAGATAAGACCCCAATTTCAAGGGACCCAAACCTCCATCACCCAGAAAAAGAGAAAAGACCCCCAAGGCTAAAATTCCGAGGATAACCATGAAAAGCATGTTGTAAATGAGCTTGGCCAACACAAATTGTTGGGGTTTCACGGTGGTGTAGAGGTACATTCTCAAAGAGCGCTGTTCCGTAGAGAAGCTTTTACTGATGGCGTTGAAGGCTGAAAAGAGCAAAATGATCCACAACATAGCGTTCCACACCTTGCTGTCATCAATCTTGCGCATGGCCTGATATACCACATAAATCGTCGATATGGTGAACAATAAAATGGAGGCAATCGCATACTTTTGGCGAAACTCCATTCGAAATTCGTGCTTGATGAGGTACATTAGAGCATTCATGGTGCTGCAAAGAAACAGAACAAATGCCATACATTCACGCTTTAGAAGAACCTAGCGCATGAAAAAAGACAAATCGTATATCCTCACTCTCGATCTCGGTACAACAAGTGTTCGCGCTCTTGTTTTGGATGAAAAAGGGACTTGGCTTGGGATGAAACAAAAGGAATTTCAGCAAATTTTCCCGAAAAAAGGATGGGTGGAGCACGATCCTGAAGAAATCTTAAACGCCTTGGAAACTTTGGTGGTGGACTTGCTCAATGAGTTGAGCATCAGCAGCGAAGAAATTGCCCAAGTTGGCATCACCAACCAAAGAGAAACCACCGTGCTTTGGAACAAAACCACGGGTGAGCCGCTGTACAACGCCATTGTGTGGCAAGACAAAAGAACGGCTGCGATTTGCGAACAACTCAAGGCTGACGGCTGGGAAGAACATGTGAAAAAAAGTACCGGCTTGGTGGTAGATGCTTACTTCTCCGGGAGTAAAATCAAGTGGATCTTGGATGAGGTAGCGGGAGCACGCGCTTTGGCAGAGGATGGCGATGTGCTTTTTGGTACGATCGACACATGGCTGATGTGGAAGTGGAGTGGAGGGAACATTCATGCGAGCGACTACTCCAATGCTTCCAGAACCATGATTTTTGATATTCAAAAGTTGGAATGGGACGATGAAATTTTAGCAGCTCTTGACATTCCAAAAAAGATACTTCCAGAAGTTCACCCCTCGATTCACCGTTTCGGCAAGATAATCATTGGAGCGGCCACTTTTGAAGTAGGTGGGGTAGCGGGCGATCAACAGGCTGCGCTGTTCGGACAATGTTGCTTTGAGCCGGGAAGCGTGAAGAATACTTATGGAACTGGATGTTTCTTACTCATGAACACCGGAGAAAAAGCCCAATTTTCGAAATATGGAATGATCACCACCATTGCTTGGGGAGATGGAGATAAGGTGATTTATGCACTCGAAGGCTCGGTGTTTATTGCCGGAGCAGCGGTGCAGTGGCTTCGCGATGGATTGAAGTTGATCGACAGTGCTCCTGATTCAGAGTACTACGCCTCAAAAGCGGGCAGGGATGGAGTTTATGTGGTGCCGGCCTTTTCGGGCTTGGGAGCTCCTCATTGGGACATGTATGCCCGTGGTGCGATTTTTGGTTTGACGAGAGACACAGGAAAGCCGGAGCTCATTCGTGCAACACTCGAAAGTATGGCTTACCAAAGCAGAGATGTGCTGGAAGCCATGAAAGAAGATGCCAATATGGAATTGAAGGTTTTGCGGGTGGATGGTGGAGCCGCGGGCAACGATTTGTTAATGCAGTTTCAGGCCGATCAAATGAACATTCATGTAGAACGACCACTTAATGTGGAATCCACAGCCCTTGGAGTGGCCTACATGGCCGGAATTACCGCCGGAATATGGAATATGGAGGAAGTTGAAAAGCTCAGACAAATTGATCGTACTTTCAGACCAGAAATGGACAGAGAAGATGCTGAAACGCTTTACGCCGGTTGGAAAAAAGCACTTAAACGCACTTTAAATTGGGTGGAAGATGAATAGAACACTCGCTTTAGATAAATTCAGAAAGGAGTCCTTTGATTTGCTCGTGATCGGCGGAGGAATTACCGGTGTGGGAATTGCTCTCGATGCCCAAACCCGTGGCTTGAAGGTCGCTCTTGTGGAGAAAAACGATTTCGCTTCAGGCACCAGTAGTAGAAGTACCAAGCTCATTCACGGAGGTTTGCGCTACCTCAAACAGTTTGAGTTTAAGTTGGTGAATGAAGTGGGAAGAGAACGCGCCATCGTGCACAGGCTCGCCCCGCATTTGGTTCATCCAGATAAAATGTTGCTCCCATTAATTAAAGACGGTAATTACGGCTACCTGCTCACTAGTATGGGGCTTTCCGTTTACGATATTCTCGCCGGAGTGGAGGGCAATGATCGCAGAAAAATGCTCGATAAAGACCAAGCATCAACGATGGAACCGCTGCTGAGAACCGAGGATCTCGAAGGGGCTGGGTTTTATGCGGAGTATCGAACCGACGATGCCCGATTGGTGATGACCCTCGCAAAAACGGCTTGGCGAGAAGGAGCGGTCTTGTGCAATCACATTGAGGCCAATGCATTTCTGTACAACGATGATAACAAGGTGTGCGGGGTGAAGCTGCGCGATGCGAAAAGTGGCGAGGAAATTTCCCTTTCGGCCTCGCAAATCGTTAATGCCACAGGTCCGTGGGTTGACCTCCTGCGCGAGAAAGACCAATCGAAAAATGGGAAACAGCTTTTCCTTTCGAAAGGGGTTCACTTGGTGGTTCGTCACGATCGCTTGCCGGTCAATCAAACGGTGTATTTCGACAATACCGATGGTCGGATGATTTTCGCCATTCCAAGAGGGAGGATTACCTACATTGGCACAACAGATACTCCATATGAAGGCGGAAAAGAAGAACCAGGAACCACCAGGGCTGATGTGGACTACATCCTCGAAGCAGTGAACCAGATGTTTCCCTCAGTGAAGCTGCAGGCCGAAGATGTGGAATCGTCGTGGAGTGGTTTGCGTCCGCTCATCCATGAGGAAGGCAAAAGCGCTTCGGAGATGAGTAGGAAAGACGAGATATTTGATTCGCCTAGCGGACTCATTAGCATTGCCGGAGGAAAACTTACCGGTTACCGAAAAATGGCTGAACGCGTAGTTGACCGAGTGGTGCAACAGGGTAAAGTGAAGGCTAAGCCTTGTACTACAGCTGCTCAAAAGCTCGAAGATGCAGGGTTCGATTCTTATTCAGAGGTGCAAGCCATGGTTGATCGTCTTTTTACGGAATACCCTCAACTTCTTCCTGAATTCAAATCAGCAGAATACCTCGTACACAATTACGGGAGTGCTTCCGAAGGCATTCTTCAAGCTGCCCAGAAGATTGAATTACCAGCAGAGCTCGCACTTGCCGCTGCAGAGGCAGATTATTGCATTCAGCATGAAATGGCCCTCGATCTCATCGATTTTTTTGAGCGAAGAACGGGCAGGTTGTATTTTGATATTCCCAGTATTCCCAAAATCCGACAGGTAGTAAGTTTGGTTTTTGCAAAGCACTATTCATGGAATGAAGAAACCATCCTCGCTCAAGAAAGTCTGCTCGATGAAGCAATGAGTCGGGTGAGAAGTTGGTGATGAATAGGGTATGATGATGGAATATTTCGGGGGATCAATTGCCTTTGGGTCCACCTTCATGCTGCTATGAAATCGTTGAAACGATTGGTTAACGGATTGATTTCTCATTATCCCACGGTTAAAACCGTGGGCTTGAATGGATGGGATGTTTGATGATTTCCGAGGTCCATACATAATGATAACATCGTCAATCCAAATCAACCGCATGATCTTAGGTTGTGGCATATCCGTCCTCAATAAAAAACTCCCGACCTCACCGAAATCGAATATTTATAGCCCCCGAAAAGGGGCACCAAAGGTTATCCGACCTCGGCGGAGAAGCGTGTTCATCCCCCTGTCGAAATAGGAGCCACCTTCCCGACCTCAGCGAGGTCGCATCTTTATAGCCCCCCGCGAAGGGGCAATTGGTTATCCGACCCCAGCGGGGTCGAATATTTATATGCAATTTTTCCACAATGGACCAACCCCCTTCGCCACAATAAAGAATCATCCATCAACCAGAAAACATCGAATATTCATCAAGCACCATCACCCATAATCGCTTTCAAAAGCCCAATCGCCCTCGACCCCTCCAAACACTCGGCGCATTTTGAATAGCTCATCAAACAATCCAACAAATCGGTAAACATGTGAAAAAGTAAAGCAATCCCTAGAATCCGGATGGGTTTGCGGAAAAAAAGCATCAACACGTAAACCCCCATGGCATAATAAGTGTGCAAAAAATGATGGTTGATGCTGCAGCGATTCGCTTGAAAAATGGGCGTAGAGAAAAGGTGGTCGAGGTCCACAAGCATGCTTGCAAGAAAAATGAGGTAAGCCGTCTTCCAATCTTTCCGAAAGAAAATAAGCGCAATGAACACCGGGAAAACAAGATGTAAAAAGTAATGAATGAAGGTTTGCATCTGCTTGTTTTTCTGGGTGAGTCTGCTCGACTTCTTATTGCCGTCGTCCAAATTTACACGAATAAGCCGGTTTTT
>CAZYPV010000014.1:0-50892 GCA_964649515.1 uncultured Comamonadaceae bacterium
TGCCTTGGCAAAAAAAAACTTTATTGAATCCCCATAGTTAGCAGCAATGCTACGCGGCAGTAAACAGGGTGCATCACCTGCTCCGAAGAACCGTGGACTTACGGCGCTTCGTTAGAGATTAATTGTTGTGCGCTTTTTTTTATATTCCCAACTCTTTCACAAACTCCATTACTTTCTCAAGAATATATTTTTGGATATGTCCTGTACCAAGGGTGTTTTGTTTTGCAGATATTTCGCCAGGTACTTCATGGCCACTTGTCCGCCAAGTTAACTCTAAGCAAATAACCTCAGTTTCCGATAGGTCAATTTCAATATCAGGTTTAAGATTAGTTCCACGGAGTTCTTGCTTTTCACACTTAATAGAAAACCCATTTATCCCGTCTTCCTTTAAGACCTCTTCTAAGGCAGTGGAAATGGCTTTGTTGAGTTCCTTATCCCCTGATTTTGCATTCTGTTGAAGACGTAAGTATTCTGCCTGCGCTTCATCTTTTGTAGCACGGGCACTTCTCTTCGAACTATCTGTTTGTCCGGTTAAAGCGAGATAGAACTCACTTCTCCGTATTAGATCGTGGCAAATTTTCTTGGCTTCCGATTTTTTATTTAACGTTGATTTAGCCGATTCTGAACCATAAACACGGACAGCCGATAAAGCTAGGTTTGGACTTACGCTAAATAATCGCACATCCAAGAAGCGAAAAAGAAAGCCAGCGTCAGATCTTCGCCTTCTCCAATCATTAAGGTATGCACTTGTATTACTCTCGTCATCCAAGTATGCACACATACGATCGATATCCACTTTAGATTCTATACCTTGAGTGAGGGATTTGACCGTTCTATCCAATTCTTTAGATGTATCTCCAGGCAAAAGAACCCATACTTTTGGCCTTACTTTCTTTTCTAATATCTTCCAAGTTTTTTCATTTACTTGAATGGCTACATCCTCAATTTTCGAATAAAACTGGCCTATTGTATTACTATCCTTTAATAAACTGTCGGTAATTTCTCTTGTAATACCAAAAGAATCAAGACTTTCTCCATTGTTGAGATTCCTTATTGTATCGTCCGCCACATCGAAATAGAGTGATTTGTCCAGTCCTCCAAACTTGTATTCTGGTCCCGAGTTTGGTGAAATACTTTCTTTACCAACAGTCCATGCAATTTCTCCAATTGTTTTTGAAGCTTCAAGATCTGTGATAGGCCAAATAATTAAGACATTTCCTTCCTTAGTACGAAATAACACCCTCATTTCTTCAAAAAAACAGCGCAATTCTTCCTTGTCGATAGCTGGATTGTCTCGTTCATCGATTACGAATACTTTAAATCCATCAATATGCGAACTGGACTTAATCTCAGATATAATGTTCTCAAAAGAAACTGTTCTGGAAAAAGCATGGATGTATAGCTTGTCAAAAAAATTAGGAAGGGTTCGCAAGAATGTTGTTTTACCTGATCCCGATTCTCCAACAAAGAGTTGAAATTGACCAGTTCCTCCAACATTTATTTTTCCCAATAAACTTTCTACGTGTTTAGAGGCTGACTCAATTCTTCTGACAATTTTAGATATTTCCCCTCCTCTTTCGTGAACTTGCCTTTCTAAGATTTCAAACCTCTTTGGTAATACTAAAGGGTCTTTTATGAATGATAATTTTATTTGCATTTATGTGGTTCTTTTAATTGCGCCCAACAAGCGGCTACAAGCAATTGCTCGCAGCCCCAATACATCTGCCCCTCCCCATCAGTCTCAAAACCAAAGGTTAAGCGCAGATTAAACGTTTAATTCTATGGCTAGCGCCACCTACTTCCTCACCCAAAAGGCAAAACAGCACGAAGCGCCAGCCAAACGGCCATCACCCAAAAAACAAAACCCCATAAAGCTCTTGTAAAAACCGCACCTTCCAGAACGGAAAGGGGTGCATCATTGCTCGAGTCTCAGAAGATCTTGCGCTTGCCGATAGCGTGGGAGGAATTTAGAAAGATTTTGCGAAAGTATTTATGTGATGGGTGAAGTTTTTTTCGCCTTACGAGAAATACTTGGACATTCGATTGCATGAAGGTAAGCCCTTTTTTTTAAAACCAGGTCTTTTCTTGCATGGCCAAACAACAACATTAAACATCTAAATGAAATGGTCTATCACCTGTAATCAAGCGATTAAATAATCAAGCATTCCCACATTCACGAATTCACGCGTTCTTCAACTCAATCAAAGTAATCTCCGGCCACATGCCTACTCTACCGGGGAAACCTAAAAACCCAAAACCGCGGTTAACGTGCAAGTACTGCTCGGCTTCTTTGTAGAGTCCGCCCCAGCGTTTGTATTGGAGGGCGGCCGGACTCCATTTAATACCCAAGGCGGGAACCTCCACGCCCATCTGCATGCCGTGGGTGTGTCCGCTTAAGGTGAGGTCGATTTTTGTTTTTTCGTGCACCTGTTGTTCCCAGTGTGTGGGGTCGTGAGAAAGGAGGATTTGGAAGCGCTTTTCGTCGGTACCTTCCAGGGCTTTTGCTAAATCACCGCTCTTGCGAAAGTGGTTCCCCCAATTTTCAACACCAATAAGGTCGATCACTTCACCGTTTCTTTCGAGCTGTACGGAACGGTTCATCAACATCTCAAAACCCATCTCCTCCTGGATGGCAATGAGTCGGTCCCTGCTGGCTTGTTTTTCTTCTTCGGTGAGCGGACCATAATCGCCGTAATCGTGGTTGCCGAAGATGCTGTACTTGCCCTTTTTCGCTTTGATCTCTTTGAAATAAGGAATCCACGGTTCGGCCTCCTCGGCGAGGTTGTTCACCATATCGCCCGTAAAGAAAACGTAGTCTGCATCGAGCGAATTGATCATGTCGATGCCTTTTTTCACGTCGTCAAACTGCTCTGCAAAACTCCCTAAGTGGGCATCGGAAATTTGAACGATTTTCAATCCATCAAAAGATTTTGGAAGAACGGAACTTCGCAATTCATGGGCAATAACGCGGTAGTTGAACCTTCCTTTCGTCACCCCGTAAAGAAAACCACCAAAGGCCGCCAAACCGAGAAATTGTCCGGTTCTCGTAATGAAGGTAGCTCTTGAAATCACCTCGCCTGCACCTTCTCCACTGGGTTTGAACTTGAAATAGCCTTTTGTGATGAGCAGCCGCACATCATCCACCAAATGAAAAACGCTCATCACCAACTTTGGAGCTGCAATCACGATAAAAGCAGCAAAGAGTCCCATCAACAATTGTGGATTATCTTCGCGAAGGGTTCGGAATCGAAACATCATCAACACCAACATTCCCCATTGCAACCCGGTAATGCTCCAATAAATCCACTTCACGTTTCGCGCGCCTGTTCGACCGTTCCCCAGGGTCACATACACCCCTTTGAACGCGTAATATTCTAAAAGACCAATGACCAAAAGCACCAGTACTAAACTAAAAATGACCCGAAAGGCCGATACTTGTTCCATAATTGCAAAGTTAGAAGGGAAACAAAGGTTTGGCCTGAAAGTTTTGTTATTTTAAGCCAAAGAAACCTCCTCTTTGTTGAGCGGTTAAAATCGCATTGCGAATGGAAAATCACGAGGATAAAAACTACTTGAAACAAAGAGCAAAAGCTTTCGGACACGCCTGGGACGGACTCAAAACCTTTCCCAAGGAGGCCCACGCTCAAATTCACCTCGTTTCTGCTGTTCTCGTTTTGATCCTGGCCTTCGTGTTCAAGGTTTCGCGCACAGAATGGTTTGTACTTCTCTTGTGCATTGCTCTGGTGCTTTCGGCGGAAATGTTGAACAGCGCTTTTGAACGGCTTTGCGACACGCTTCACCCAGAACAACATCCTTTGATTAAAGAAGGAAAAGACCTGGCCGCAGGAGCAGTATTGATCTGCAGTGGCATTTCCGCAGCCATTGGTCTTTTCATTTTCGGACAAAAAATCCTCCTTTTGTTGGAGCAATAAAAGAAGGCTTTGAGTAAAAATCAGTCAAAAGAGCGCTCCTCGAGAATCTTCATTAGCCCTTCGTTGAGGTAGAGGCGTTCCCTGCCCATTTTTTCGGAGCGAAGAAAACCGTGCTCTTCCAAAAGCTTCAAATAGCCTCCCACTGTTTTGGGCGTACCCAATTGAAGATCAATCAAATCTTGGCGCTTCGTGTAAGGCAATCGAAACAGTACCTCCATCAACTCTTTGGAGTACACCTTGGGCAAACGCTCTTTGATGCGTTCACTGGTGGTTTCGATGAGCTCAACAATCTTGTTCAAACGATGGAGCGCAGCAGCGGCACTTTGCTCCACCATGTCCAACATGTAAAGGACAAAAGATTCCCAATCTCCTTCTTGGGTTACACGGCGAAGCAAACGGTAATACTCGTTTCTGTGCTTCATGATGTATTCACTCAAAAACAACACGGGCACATCCAGCAGACCCTCCATCTTCAAATGCAGGAGCAAGAGCACCCTCCCCGTTCTGCCGTTGCCATCTGCAAAGGGGTGAATGGCTTCAAACTGGTAGTGAGCCAAGGCCATTTTGATGAGTGGATCAAGCTCGCTATCGCTGTTGATGAAGGACTCCAATTGGGCCATTTTATCGCGTATCACGCTTTCCCCTTCAGGAGGGGTGTACACCACCTCGCCATAACTGTTGCGCAATTGGGTACCCGCATTCACGCGAATGCCCGCGCTGTTCTGCTTGATGCATTGAACGATCTCTGCGCAAAGGTTAGTGGTGATGAACGGACGATCTTTCAAACGCTCAAAACCCAGCCACAAAGCCTCTTTGTAGTTAATCACTTCTTTTTGCGCACCATATTTGAACTTCCCCTCGCCCACATAACTTTGAAAAAGCCGCTCGTGGGTGGTGACGATGTTCTCAATTTCCGAACTCGCTTTGGCCTCCTGCAAATGGATGCTATCGATGAACAAATTGGGGTTGGGCAAATTGCGAATGGCTCCGTTCAAATGGGCCAATGACCGACTTGCTCGAATCACTTTACGCAAAACGGTTTTGCTCTCCAATTCAACCTTGGGTGGAAGCGGAGGTAGCGCATTAAAAGGAGCATGATTTCTTGGAGCAAACATGATACTAGCTTTTCAGTCAACACAAAAATAAGAAAACCTCGCTTAATACGAGTAATTTCACCCGTTTTTTACCCCTATTTCGCAAACAAGGGTAAATGTTACCCCTATTTTCATCGCAAAAGGACACTTCAATGAAATGGATCCGAGCAATGCTTCACCCCACAGACCCGTTGCTCCTAACCAGTTGCCAAGCACCTCCAAACCAGCGAAGCACATCAAGAAAAGCGCAAGCGTCCCAACAAGCGAAGCGCCTAAACCAGCGAAGCTCCTTAAACCAAAGCGAAGCGTCTAAACCAGCGCGCAAGCGCCTCAACCGTTGCGAAGCAACCCTCAACCCCAACGCAAATCAACGCCCCTTACCCTCAATCAACCTCTCCTCAAGTTCGCTCAAGGTACTCCCCCCAGGCAAACTCGTCAATCCGCCATCACTCAGCAGTAAAATTTGATCCAAATCCTCCCCCAAGTAATGCAAATCGTGTGTGGAAAATAAAATGGTTTTCCCCATGTTTTTTAATCTTCCAAGCACCATTAGCACCTCCTTCTTACTCAAATGGTCGAGATGAGACAAAGGTTCGTCCATGATCATGATCGGCGTTTCTTGGGCCAGAGCACGGGCAATAAGTACTTTCTTGAGCTCGCCATCACTCAAGGTGTCGAGTTTTCTTTTCGGGTCGATGCGCTTCTGTTCACTTCCCAGAGCAAGCAAGTCCAGATACCCAGCAATCTTCTCCTGAATTTGATGTTTTTCTTCTTTCTTTTTTTTCGGGCTGAAGGGGAATGCTGTTCCTTGATTCATGGCGGTTTCGATGCATTCTTCAATGCTGAGGTCGGGTACGAATGGTAGGGAACTGAAGACCACACTCACGACTTGGCTCAAGGTTTCTGGGTGATTTTTTTTGGGGGTGATGATTCCCTGAGTGCCGGCAATCAGTACTTCTCCGTCCCATTCATGGTGCAAACCAAGTATGGACCTCAGTAAGGTACTTTTCCCACTTCCGTTGTTGCCCAGAAGCGCAACGAGACTGCCCGCTGCGATGTTCAATTCCACATCGCTCAGCACCGCTACACCCTTGTGAGCGCACCTGAAATTTTTCAAACTCAAAATCAAAACACCCTCCTTCCTTTTAAAATGATCCAAATAACGACGGGTGCTCCAAGTGCACTGGTCACAGCATTCAAAGGCAAGCTCACATCCCAACCCGGCAAGCGCGCAATTAAATCGCACAACATGGCCAAGGCTGCTCCAAACAGCAAGGTTTTGAAGATCAAGTGCTCGTGTTTTCCACCTTGAAAAACTCCCCGCACCAAATGCGGCACACTTAAGCCGAGGAAGGCAATGGGGCCACAAAAGGCGGTCACCAAACCGGCCATTAAGCCCACCACAACAATCAGGGTCCATCTCACTTGTTGCACATTCACGCCCATGCTCTGCGCGTAATCTGCTCCAAACAACCAAGCGTCGAGGTCTCGCCGTTTCCCATAAATCAAGAGCGATCCTAAGAGCACCACCACTGCCAATAAAATGCACTGCCCCGGTGTGGTGTCTGAAAAATCACCCATCCCCCACAATACAAAACTGCGCAGACTCTCTTTGCTGCTTTGTTGCTGCAAAACACTCACAAGGGCGCTGGTGATGTAGCCCATCATCAAACCAAAAATCAAAATGGAGGTGTTGGATCGCAGCTTTTTTGTGCTTACCAAAAGAATGGCCAAGATGCCCAGCGCCCCCAAAAAGGCAGCTCCAGCTACTGCAAAAGGAGCCCCTACTCCCCAATTCTGCCAAACGAAGCCCAAACCACCACTGAGCAACATCAACAAAGAAACGCCCAAGCTAGCACCTGAAGTAATCCCCAAAACACTTGGTCCGGCCAAAGGATTCCTAAAAAAAGTTTGCATGGTCAAACCGCACAAGCCCAAAGCCGCCCCCGCAACCGCAGCAGTAAAAGCACGGAGTATTCGCGAATCGATGAGCGGACGCAATGGGTGTTCGCCATCGCCCAGAATCTCCACCACTTGTTTCGGAGACAAGCTCACACTTCCCAAGAAGACCTCGAGAAGGAGCAAAAGCAAGACCGTTGTGAACCCCAGAGCCAACCTCCAATTCATCGTTCTACCGGTTTGAAGTAATGAAATTGTGCGCTATCGTTTTTCTGAAAAATGGCCTTCAAGTCGGCCAAAATCAAATGGGGTTCCATCACCGCTGAACCGAAATAGTCCACCTCCGCGGCATTGCAATAAAACACCTGCTTTTCTTTAAAAGACTTCAATTGGGTAAAGCGTTCATCGCTCGATCGAATTTCATCCATGCTCAAATCACCCGGTTCATAGAGTACCTTCCCCCAAAAATCGGCTTCAAGTGCTTTTACAAAGAGGGTTTCAAAGGGAAGTTGAATGTTGTCTTTTCCTGGGTAGTCTTCAAACAAATACACTCCACCAGCATCGCGAATGAACTGCGCCATGAAAGTATCGTTGCCCGGTGCGAACCACGTTCCGCTGCTGTAACTCCCGGTGAACACGCTCGGACTTGTGTTGGGTGCTTTTTCAACCAGAGCAAGGTATTCGCTTTCCACTTGCTGAAAATAGGCCTTGGCTCTGCTTTCTTCATCACACAAAAAGCCAAAAACCTTGATCCATTCCAATCGTCCGAGCGGATGTGACTCCAAATATTCACTGATGGGAATTGTGGGAATGCCCGCCGCTTCGAACTGGGCTTCATTGTCGTAGCCAAAAGGATAAACCAAGACAGCATCGGGATTGCAGAGCACCAATTTCTCGAAGTCAATTTCCTGAGCTCCCGAAACATCCATCATCTCACCTCGCTCCACAGCGGCGTGAATGGCCTCACTTTTCACGTAATCCAAATAGGCCACTCCCTTCAAATGATCGAGCGCTTCAATGGTTTCGAACATGGCCATTTGCGTGGTGCTTTGTGCTGCAAAACTTTGATTTCCATCGAGGTAAAGCACCTTTTCAGCCTTTACACCGCCTTCCTTCAATCGGGCAATGGTTTTTAAGGGAAACTCGGAAGCTCCTTCCTGGGCGAAAAGCCTTATTCCTCGCTCATTCTCGTTCTCATAAAAGGCAAAACCTTCCGCCCAAATCACCTCCAGATCTTGCTTCGGATCCGTGGAATCTGAAGAGAGAACTTGAAGGTCCTCCAATTCTTCTGAATGTTCAACCCCAAAGCAAGAACACAAAACAAATGCAAGGAAAAGTGAGCGCAAGAGTGCTTTCATCTCACAAAAATAGGGCTTTGAAAAGGAATGTTTGAACGGAAAGGTATTGAAGCTGTTCTCTTTGTGAAATGATGCCATAAATTCGCCACTTTTTGGCTAATTTCAAGGCCTCAAAGAAAGACAGTATGGCAAAGCAAGACATGGAATTCAACAAGAATGAAGACAAGATGAAGCTTCTCTTGGGCGATTTGGGAAAGAATTTGGAACGCGTGTACAAAGGCGGCGGTGAGAAGAAAATTGCCAAGGAACATGCCAAAGGAAAGATGACGGCCCGAGAGCGGATCGATTACCTTTTGGACGAGGGAAGAGATGCCATCGAAATTGGTGCTTTTGCGGGTGAAGGGATGTACAAGGAATACGGCGGTTGTCCGTCTGGCGGTGTTGTGGTAAAGATGGGATACGTCAGCGGCAAGCAGTGCATTGTGGTGGCCAACGACGCTACCGTTAAAGCAGGTGCCTGGTTCCCCATTACTGGAAAAAAGAACCTCCGCGCACAAGAAATCGCCATGGAAAACGCCATTCCTATCATTTACTTGGTGGACAGCGCAGGTGTATTTTTGCCGATGCAGGATGAAATTTTCCCGGATAAAGAGCATTTCGGACGAATTTTCAGAAACAACGCCGTGATGTCGGCCAAAGGAATCCCTCAAATTTCAGCCATCATGGGATCTTGTGTGGCGGGCGGAGCTTACTTGCCCATCATGTCTGACGAAGCCCTCATTGTAGATAAAACTGGAACCATCTTTTTGGCGGGCTCTTATTTGGTGAAGGCGGCCATTGGGGAAGATATTGATAATGAAACCTTGGGGGGAGCAACAACCCATTGCGAAATTAGTGGGGTGACGGATTACAAGGCCAAAGACGATGCCGTTGCTTTGGATACCATTAAGGACTTGATGGACAAAATGGGCACGCACTACCTGCCCGAAGGATTCAACCGAACAGAAAGCAAAACACCGGCCAAGAACCCAAAAGACGTTTATGGCGTGCTTCCTTTCGACCGCTCCAAGCCCTACAACATGAAGGAGCTCATTTCCCATGTTGTGGATGCGGACAGCTTTACCGAATACAAAGCTGGAATTGGTAAAACCATTGTTTGTGGCTACGCCCGAATTGACGGTTGGAGCGTGGGAATTGTGGCCAATCAAAGGGAATTGGTGAAGTCGAAAAAAGACGGGATGCAGTTTGGCGGGGTGATTTATTCAGACAGTGCCGACAAAGCCGCCCGTTTCATCATGAATTGCAACCAAAAGAATACGCCGCTGGTTTTCTTGCAAGATGTGACCGGTTTCATGGTCGGATCGCGATCAGAACACGGGGGAATTATCAAAGACGGAGCGAAAATGGTGAGCGCCATGGCCAACTGCGTAGTACCGAAGTTCACCATCATCGTTGGAAACAGCTACGGTGCGGGGAACTATGCGATGTGTGGCAAGGCTTATGATCCGCGATTGATTGCCGCTTGGCCCAGTGCAGAATTGGCCGTGATGGGCGGGTCTCAGGCAGCTAAGGTATTGGCGCAAATTGAAGTAGCACGATTGAAAGCCAAGGGAGAGGAAATCACCGATGAAGACAAACAGGCCTTGCTCGATAAAATCAAAGCGCGCTACGATGAACAAGTAAGTCCTTACTACGCTGCAGCCCGCTTGTGGGTGGATGCCATCATTGATCCCAAAGACACCCGAACGTGGATCAGCATGGGGATTGAAGCGGCCAATACAAGAAAACAAGAGCACAAATACAACGTTGGTGTCATTCAAACATGATGTGCGCCATTACCTCATTCCAGATTCAAAAGTCCCTCCCTTTTTTTCCGTCCAAAGGTCGAATTTAACATTGAAAAAAGGCAGCTCTTGAATATCTTTGCACCCATGAAAGCGGGGGCAAAAAATGCAAGACGGGAAGAACTTTAAAATCACACGAGTAGGAAGCGGTAGAATTGTGCTCACCATTGAAAGGCCGATGCGATTTGGGCTCAGGGAGGCAGTAAAACTTCACCGATGGTTAGACAATGTTAAGGCGCCCAAAGGTTTCTTTCTGGAAGTGAGAAATGCTCATTACCTGATGTTTGAAAGCAGCGCTCGCAAACTCATGCTGCGCCACCCCTTGATAACGAAGTGTGCTATGGTCACGGAAAACTCTTTGGAATTATTGAGTGGAAATCTTCGTCATTACATCAGTTCCCCCTCCTACCCTGTGCGCTATTTCGCATCTCGAAAAAAAGCCAAAGCGTGGTTGGATCACTGTTGATCCTCAGCGTCAGTTAAGATTTGAAGCATACTGATGGCAATGGCTTGTCTAGGATCCTCTTTATCCATCTCTGAAATGCCTGAGCGCAACTCAATCAAGGCTTCCAACAAATGAGCCTCTTGAATTTCTTCGGTCATTTGCTCCACAACGGTGAGGGCTTCAAAGGCCTCCATGTAGGAACCGCTTACAGCAATTTTCGCCAAGCTCGCAATGGCATCAACGGCCTGAAACCCCGAATTCCAAAGATAACTGATGATGCGTTCACGGATGGCAAGAAAACGTTCGTCGTCCAAAGCTTCGATCAAACTCGTTTCTGCGTCAGACACCTTCAACTCGTTCATCACCGCATCCACCACCGTCTTCACTTCCTCACTTCCCGCCATGTGGGCGAGCAAAAGAGGTTCTACAAAACTCGCATCGGCGTAGTTTCTCGTTTTTTCAATGGCGTCCAACACCAATTCTTCTTGGGTCGAAAACAACTGCTTTCGAAGTTCCTCTTTGATTTTCTTTTCGTTCTCCTTGCTCATAATTCCGGCAAATTTACAACTCCCAAGTCACTCTCTCATGGCTTTTCGAAATTCATTCAACATCATGGCCGTTGCTCCCCAAACAAAATGCTCGCCCAGACGAAAACCGTTTGCTTGAATGCGGTAAGGTGGAAGTTGAATTTGAACTTCTTCTTTAATCACGCTTTGTTTCTCCACAAAATCGAACAAGGGCACTTCAATGATTTGAGCCACTTCGCGTTCTTCTTTGACAAAACGTACTTCTTCTTCCATGATTCCAACAAAAGGACTCACCAAAAAATTGCTTGGAGGGATGTACACGGGCGACAAATCACTCAATAGTTGAAGTGCACTTTGAGGAACTCCGATTTCCTCTTCCGCCTCTCGAAAGGCCGTGTGCACCAAGTCTCGATCACCGGGATCCACTTTTCCACCGGGAAGTGCGATTTGTTTGCTATGCACCCCGTCGTATTCTGGTCGTTCAATCAGCGCAAAATGCCAATTGTTTTTTCTCAAGTACAACAAAATGAGCACGGCTCCACGACGCAATCCTGCGGGAGGATGCTGAATGATTTCCGCAGCTTTTTTTCGGTCGTAAGACATGAGCTCAAAATGGGCTTCATCGGAAGCGCGGTAATTCTGCCAATGTTGGATGATTTTTTCTTTGTTCATGGTCGATTTCCGAAAGTTAAGTTTAATTTCAAGCCCGTTATGCCACTACACCTCTTAAGTGATGAACTTTTTTTTCCGCCAGTAGATGAAGCCTTGCCCGAAGGGTTGCTGGCCATTGGTGGTGATTTGAGTGTTCCCCGCTTGCTGCTGGCCTACGAACAGGGAATTTTCCCTTGGTACTCCCACAATGACCCCATCATGTGGTGGAGTCCGGATCCCCGGTGTGTCCTTTTCCATCGCAAACTCAAAGTGAGCAAAAGCATGAGAAATGTCCTCAATCGGGGGAATTATGAGATTTGTTTCGACCAACGTTTTGAGGAGGTCATTACTGCTTGTGCTGAAATTGAACGCAAGGGAGAAGACGGAACTTGGATCACCGAGGAAATCAAAAAATCATACACGGAATTGCACAAAATGGGCATCGCTCATTCCGTGGAAGTGATGATGGATGGAGCATTGGTGGGCGGACTCTATGGTGTGTCGATTGGCGGGATGTTCTTCGGTGAGAGCATGTTCTCCAAAAGAAGCAACACCAGTAAAATAGCCTTTATTCATCTGAGTAGAACATTAGAAAAACACGGATTTCTCGCGATTGACTGTCAGGTAATGAACTCCCATTTGGCCAGTTTAGGTGCAATGAATGTACTGCGAAAAGACTTCCTATCTTTGCTTCACGAAGCCTTGAAAATGCCAACGCTGAAAGGCAACTGGCAAGAGCTCTTGAACTGATAAAGAATGAAGAATTTAATTGTGCGGTGGTTCAAAAAAGCGGGCTGGCATTTTACCGGCATGCTGCCCAAGAAGCTAGCGAAGGTACTCTACGTTGCGGCTCCTTGTCATTACACCCTTCAAGAATTTCTCATCAGCATTGCAATTCTCAAAATCACCAAAGTTCCCGCAAAAATCATGCTCGATGAACGGGCTGTTCGTCCGTGGAAAAGGCGCCTGCTCAATCTCTTCAAAGAAATCCAATTCATGGATTACAGCGCATTGGATGATTGGAACAAGGTTGCTCAAGGCTTTCAAACGGAAGAACGAAAGGCCTTGGTGATTTGTCCGCTAAAACCAGCACAAAATCATCCCGAGTACACTACTGAAGTGTGGTACCGCATGTGCAAAGATCAGCACCTCCCCATTTCCATGATTGCCCTCGACGAAAAACGAAAAGTGCTTCGCTTTCACGGATATTTCTTCGCTGGTAAAAATGCTCAGCGGGATTTGAACTTCATCCATGCCTATTTCAAGCCCTTTTTTGAATCGAGCGAGATTCGTTGATAAAATGTGAATTAATAAGGACCTTCTGAAAGATCAATAGCAGGCGGATTGTCGTACTTTCGAAACACCCTTATGGGTAGCACAGAACCTTAATTACACACGCAAAAGCCCGTCTCATGGATAAGTTCGACCATATGATCCTTGACATCATTCAGTCATACAAAAAACAATTCCAAAGCCACATCAAACTCAGTATTTTGGAAGAACAATTTTGGAAAAGAATCGAACAAGAAGAAACATTAAGCATCGGCAAAGCGCGCATTGGAGAGCGCATTACAAAATTATACTTGGAAGCATATATTCAGAACAAGGAAGGATACATGCTCACCAAAAAAGGACGAGAACAACTTCGTCTTTCAAAACAGCATGCAATTCACCTCGCTTAAAGGAAACGAACATCGATCACCACAAGCATGCTTCGGCATGCTTTTTTTTGTACCCCCAACCATTCAAACGACATGAAAGCTAAAAAACACTTTTTTTCAGTCCTCTTCCTATCCGCACTTTTTATCGCCTTTGGGTGCGGATCTTCCGATAACAGCAAGCAGGAAACGTCTCAGCCAAAAGCATCTTGGACCTCATCTCTGGATGAAGCGCGATTGGACATCTACACCCCAGTTAAGCTCACCACCGATTTGTCGAAGCTCAGTGAAGAAGACAAACAAATTCTCCCCTTGCTGATTGAAGCGGGGAAGATCATGAATGAGCTTTTTTGGTTGGAGTCTTGGGGCGACAAAAAAGCGCTGATGGATAGCATTTCGGACCCAAAAATCAAAGCTTTTGCGGAAGTGAATTACGGACCTTGGGACCGCTTGAACAACAATGCATCATTTATTGACCAAGTGGGTGAAAAACCGGCAGGAGCCCAATTTTATCCTGCCGATATGAGCAAAGAGGAATTCGAAAACTGGAACAATGCGCACAAGAAAAGTCTGTACACCCTCGTGAAACGCGACTCCACCGGACGCTTGAAGCACGAATACTACCACAAAGCCTTTCGTCCGCAACTCGAAGCAGCAGCCAATCTTTTGTATGAAGCAGCAGCCATCAGCACCAATAAAAACTTCAAATACTATTTGGAATTGCGTGCTAAAGCGCTCTTGAAAGACGCTTATCGAGCGAGCGACATTGCTTGGTTGGCACTGGAAGACAATACTTTGGACATCATCATTGGTCCGATTGAAACCTACGAAGACCAACTCTTTGGGTACAAAGCCGCTCATGAATGCTACGTTTTGGTGAAAGATCTCGAATGGAGTGAACGCTTGAAACGCTACAAAGACCTTTTGCCTGAACTTCAGAAGAACTTGCCGTGCGACCCTCAATTCAAGCAAGACCCCATTGGTTCTAAGGCGCAACTGAACGCTTACGACGTGGTTTTTTATGCCGGTGATTGCAATGCCGGTAGCAAAACCATCGCCGTCAACCTTCCCAACGATGAGGAGCTTCAACAAGAGTATGGAACCCGTCGTTCCCAATTGAAAAACGCCATGCGCGCCAAGTTTGACAAAATCTTGATGCCAATTTCAAAAGAGCTGATTGCAGAAGACCAACAAAAACACATCACCTTTGATGCCTTCTTCGCCAACACCATGTTTCATGAAGTGGCTCACGGCCTAGGCATCAAAAATACCGTGAATGGAAAAGGAACTGTTCGCGAAGCATTGCAAGAACAAGCCAGTGCTTTGGAAGAAGGAAAAGCCGATATTTTGGGCTTGTGGATGGTGACCGAACTCTTCGAAAAAGGGGAAATTCAAGAAGGAACGGTAATGGATAATTACGTGACCTTCTTGGCAGGAATATTCAGATCGGTGAGATTTGGAGCATCATCAGCACACGGAAAAGCCAACATGCTTCGTTTTAATTACTTTAAAGAAGCTGGCGCGTTCAGTTACGATGAAACAAGCGGCAAATACAGCGTTGATTTTGAGAAGATGCAAAACGCGGTTGAAAGCTTGTCTGCACTCATTCTTCAGCTCCAGGGTGAAGGAGATTACGATGGTGTTGTGCAATTGATGAATGAAAAAGGACAGATTGACGAGGCGCTTCAAGCCGATCTGGATCAGTTGTCGAATGCAGGCATTCCTGTAGATATCGTGTTTGAACAAGGTAGCGAAACACTCGGATTATGATGAAATTACTTTCAAGCCTTATCTTTCTCGGTCTGCTCTTCAGCGCGGGTCCGAAAGGAACTACCTTCCCTGAACTACAGGGCGAAAAACTCACCGGCGAGCAGCTCACTATTCCCAAAGATATTGGAAACAAGGTTTCCATTGTGGGGATGGCCTACAGCAAAAAATCAGAGGCCACGTTAAAAACATGGTACCAACCGATGTTTGATAAATTCGTACTTAAACGCGGTATTTTCGATGCTCAATACGACGTCAACCTCCTTTTCATCCCCATGTTTACTGGCGGAAAAAAAGCAGCCTACAATGTGAGTATCAAAAAAATGAAAGAATCGAACCGGGAAGACCTCTACCCCTACCTTTTGTTCTATAAAGGCGATCTTGAACCGTACGTATCAACACTCGAGATGGACAACAAAGAACTGCCGTACCTCTTTATTTTGGATGAAGAAGGAGAAATCCTATACAGCACAAAAGGACTCTTCAATGAAAAGAAAATGAGCGAAATTGAGACTGTGCTGGACGCAAGGCTGTAACCGTTCGCTTTGGTATAACAGAAGAGCTGGCTGAATGGCCGACTCTAGTTGAACGGATTTTGTTTGTCAAATTGGTAAGCCCCAAACTCGGCTCCCCAGACATAGGTATCCGTCGAATCCCAACCACGGTCCCAGCTCCAAACCGCATTTCGATGAATGCTCACCTCTGATGTGGCATAAGCCGCGCCTCTGAAGTCGCTCAAACATGCACCTTGCTTTGTTGCACCGCTGAAGGTTTGTCCGTCCCAAGTGAGGAAAACATCGCAACCTTCTTTGAGACTCAATGAAGACAAATCGATGTTTTTCAGTAAGCTATCATTGTACTGAGCACCAATAAACAGGGAGTCTGCCGGCAAAAGAAAGATCTCACTTTTGAAACTCGAATCGTTTATTGCTGAAACGCGATAAACACGCTGACGATAAGGAGCTTCTGGCATGCTGCTCAATGCCTGTTCTACATAGAGATAATGCGCATCCTCTTTCTCAAGAAAAGGCTTCATGTGCAAGTCGATACTGTAGTAATTGCTGTCTACCGCTGCCTGAGCTGCGCTGTTGAAAGAGCCACTCATCCAATGAATCAAAGTATCCAAAGTGTGTTGCTCCGTTTGATGTTCTACTGCATTGGATTTGGGCTGATGACAAGCTGTTAAGCACAATGCGAAGGCTGCGATGAAGAGGAATGAATTTTTCATGAGCTGGATTTAAGTTGGTTTTCCTTGAGGGCTTTTCTACCAAACAAGACAATTACAAAATATAAAAGTGTAAGGGAACCAAATGCCAATGGAAACCCCTTGAAGTCGATGAGCAAACCGGTTAATCCTGGGATGACCGCCCCTCCTACAATGGCCGTACACAGCAAGCCTGAACCTTCTGCCTTGTATTCACCCATAGGTGCAATGGATAAGGTGAAAATGGTTGGGAACATGATGGAGTTGAATAAACCCACCGCCAAGATGCTGAACATAGCGGGGAGTCCGGACGAACTAATGGAAACTAGAATGAGCAGCATCGCTCCGATACCAAAAAAGCTCAACACCTTGGAAGGCTTGAAGACGCTTGTGAGGTATGCTCCGATGAATCGCCCAACCATTGCTGAGAACCAATAAAAGAACACGAAGCTTCCTACGATGCCTTTTTGATCCAATTCGTTGAATGATTTTCCAGTAAATGTTTCTGAAATGAAGGTAACAATCTGCTTGAGTGGCCCCACCTCTTTGATGGTTTCCACCAAGCCGAGTTGGACAAAATAACTGGTGAGAAAAGACCCAATGGCCACCTCTGCACCAACGTAAACAAAAATGCCAGCAATTCCCCAACGAAGAACGGGGTACTTCAGCGCAGTAGCATAGCCAGAAAATGCACTTCCCTCCTTCTTGCTCTCCATGATCTTCGGCAGTTGCACCAAAGCAAAAACACCCGCCAATAGAAACACAAAAACGGCCAGAGTTAAGAACAGGTTTTGAACGGTACCTGCTTCTGCGAGAAAGTATGCCGCCTTACTGCTGTCGTCCAAAGCCTCTATTTCTTCACTGCTTAAAATTTGATCACTCAGAAGAAAAACAACAGCCAAGATAGGTGCGATGGTGGTTCCTAGGCTGTTGAAGGCTTGGGCAAGGTTGAGTCTGCTCGACGCACCTTCTTTCGGACCCAATACTGCGATGTAAGGATTGGCAGCCACTTGCAGCATGGTGATTCCTGACGCGACCACGAACAAGGCCATCAAGAACAAGCCATAAACCCTCACTCCAGCGGCAGGATAAAACAAGAGAGCGCCTATTCCTATCAGTACAAGACCAAAAATGATCCCTCTTTTGTAGCCCAATTTGGAAATGATCCACCCACCTGGAATAGAGAACAGAAAATAGGCAATGAACCACGCAAATTGAATGATGCCTGCTTTGGCATAACTCAACTCGAATACCTCTTTTAACCGAGGAACCAAAGCATCTACCAAAACGGTAATGAAGCCCCAAAGAAAGAATAAGACAGTAACTGCAATGAAAGGCAGGACGAGACGACGTTGACTCACGATGTTTGATTTAGGTGCAGCAAGATAAGAACATCTTGCTGCTAATCCCTAAATCCTGTATAAATGACTTTGTTTCAAAAAATCCCAGAATGCTTATCTCAAGATGGTAATGAATCCTTGACGCTCAAAGGCCTCGGTATCCATACCCTTTACCTTGATGACGTAATTATAGACCTCATCAACGGCAAAATACTCTCCGTTGTTAGTGGAGCCGTTCCAGATTTCATCCATGTCTTTGGATTCAAAAACAATTTCGCCCCAACGGTTGAAAATTTGGATGGAATACTCTGAAATCTGTCCACCTTTGACTTGGAAGAAATCATTCAACCCATCACCATTGGGTGAGAAAGCATTGGGAACGTAGAGAATGATCGGTGCATCTATGACCGTAAAGCTGCTATCGCGGCATCCGAGCGGATTCACTACCGTAAACATGGTAATGTACGCCTCCAATCCGTCAAACTCGTGGAAAGGATCTTCTTCGGTGCTTGAATTCCCATCGCCAAAATCCCAAAAGAAATTGCAATCATCGCATTCCGGGTCTTCAGCGGCGTAAAATTGAACATCGGTTTCGTTCAGATAATCAAATGTGAAGGTTGCTCCAACGTGCTGCACTTCCACAAAAACATTGTCTGAGGCTTGGTTTCCACAGGCATCGTTGACTTCGATTTGGTAGTTTGTAGAGTTGAGCGGACTGAAGTACTGTTCTTCGCCAAACACTCCTGCATTCACCCATTCAATGGTTAAGGCACCTTCTCCTCCGCTTGCGTTTGCGAACAAATTCACACTGCTTCCCGCACAAATTACGGTGTCGTTAGATACACTTAACTCGATTGGAATCTCGAGTAAATCAAATTGAATGACATCCTCAGCCACCGAACCGCATTGATCTGTAATGGTGAGCACAATGGGCACACTGCTATACGATTGGAAAGTAATGTTATCCTCGGTACTCAAGACTTCTCCGTTTGAAGTCCATTGATAATTCAAGTTTCCTAATCCATTCGCGACAACAGGCTCGATGGGCACTTGGTCTGTGCACAGCGCCAAGATGTCGTCTCCAAGATCGAGTTCTGCAGGAGGGTTTACGATGGTGACCTCGGTAGTTGCAATGGCAACACCGTCACAGGCATCAGAGAATTCCACCTCAATCAAACTGGTTGTGTTGAAGCTCTCTGAAATGGAAGGGTTTCCACCCAAGGCTTCTCCGCTGGTGAGGTTGGTCCATGAATACTGAAATGCGGGAACTCCTTGAATCACTTCAACTTCAATATCGAAGACGTCTAAACACGTTCCTGAAAGGTTTTGAGGGAGGGCAATTTCAACTTCCGGCTCGAGCACTACGATGTCCAAAAAGGCAGTACCTACTTGTCCGCAAGCATCTTGCACCTGAAACTCTACCGTTTCTGAGCCAAGGGGCACATAATCCAGTGTTTGGTTGAAGCTGATGAAGCTGTTGTTTTCATCAAACCACGAAAACTGAACATAGGGTTGCTCTCCTCCAGACACTATTGGTGTGGCCGAAATGGGCTGTTCGCATCCGGTGACGATTTCGTCTGGCATTTCAATCACGAGTTCTGGAACATTCAAATCCACATTGATGAAGGCCGATTCCTCAAAACCGCAACCGTCCGTCACCACCAAGTGAATCTCAGACGCACCTTGCCACGTTCCGTAAAACAGTGAATTTTCAAAACCAAACAAGTTGTTTCCATTTTGATCTTGCCATTCATAAGTAAAGTTTCCGTCACCGCCGCTCGCAGAACCAGTCACTTCAACAAAATCATTGCAATTCAAAAGGAGGTCGCCATTGTCGATGCTTACCCCTATTTCAGGGAACTCGAGAATAACGATATCAATGATTGCATCATCAGAAGGCATCCCACAAGTATCACTAACAATCACATTGTACGAGGTGCTAACGTCCGGATTAACGGATATTTCGGCAGTAGTTTCACCCGTGTCCCAATCGTAAGAGAAATTGCCGTAACCTCCTGTGATGGTGGGGGTAATCACTTGTTCATCACCAAGACACATCGTTAACTCATAGCCTTCAACCACAAGCGGGTCCGGAACATCAAAAATTTCGAACTCAAAATAAGAAACCAAACCTCCTCCATTACAAGCAGCCAGATTGAGAATCTCCATTTGAACGGTTTCAATACCTTCAATAATTCCATCTTCAAAGGCATCTACTTCAAATTGAACAGATTCAACCCCAGGTGGAAATACAATGGTATCGGGCAAGAAGGTGTAATCTGTTCCATTGATTGCCGTTCCCGTGTATTCAACAATGATCATTTCTTCAATTTCCAAAACAGTCTCAATTGGACGAGTGAAAGTGAGCGTTGCCAAACCGCAATCTTCGTAAATTTTATCGCTTTCTCCATCTCCAACATCAATCGATAAATCCACGTCCACAACAGAGTTAGAGGTAAATGACCCCGCTTCGAGAACAACAACAGATTCGAGTGCGGTATCAGACCCATCGGCGATGGCCAATTTAATGTGATAAGTTTCACCACAACTCACTGGGTAGATGGCCTCAAGCTTGACTGTAAACCCATTAACACACACATCCTCGTTATTGGGATTGTCGTTATAATACTCTGAATTTAGATCGGGGTTTACGGATGAAATGGTGATGGGCAATTGCGGAGTTTGGTTGGGAACCTCAGCGATGTTCACAGCCCCATCGGCATAAGGACCATTGATTCCAGGACCGGATAAAAAGAATGCAAAAATATCGTTGTACTGGGAGTTGATCCAAGTCAACCATTCATCAGAAGCGAAGGAATAATTGAATTTGACGGTATCTCCAGTAGCAATGAAATCAAACTCAAGCGCGCAAACATCATTCACGGAAGTTACAGTAATGGGCTGACCGATGAGATCTCCTACGGAATTCGCGATGTCCAACAGATCTTGATCACCAGAAACAGGGTTGGTGAGCGGATCGAAGGATTCTACACATCCATCAGCAACAAAATCAGTAGCATACTGTGTAGAAAGAACGAGCCCTTCGGTGAGAGGGAACCAGTCGCCCTGACCTTCAGTGTAATGTCCAATTTGTTCTTCTGCACCTGTATATTCAATGTTGAAAGCGGTAACACCTGATCCAAGGAGAACATCATTCACATATTCTTCCATTGTTAGACCTGAGGTCACTTGCTGGGCAGTAGCTGAAGTAAAGCTCAATAGAATGAAGCTCAATAGGGCTAAAAAGTTTTTCATCGATAAGTAATTTCGCGAAGGTTTGATAATAAGACTCCATTGAATCCCAAACGGTTGCTTATTATTATGGAAATATCCGAAGCAATACCCAAACTCACAAATTATAGCCTTTATCTTTGCCAAAAATAAAAGCAACATGGCAACATCAGATGTTTTTGGCTTGGCTTTCGAGGCGTACTTGAATGGTGAGGCTGCTGCAGAAATCGGGGTGAAAATCAATGGTGAATTGGATGATCCCATAGCCGTCGAACACTTCTTTCGCACTTACGAAGACATGCCCTTTCTCGAGCAATATGCCATGAACATGTGCGAAGGTAAAGTAGCTGATCTTGGAGCAGCAGCGGGTTGTCATGCCCTTCACTTACAAGCCATGAATTTCGATGTTACGGCCATTGAGCAAGATAAAACGGCTTGTGATATCATGCGGAAAAGAGGGGTGATGAAAGTGATGCAGAAGGATGCTTTTCACCTCGAAGGAAAATACGACACCATTCTCCTGATGATGAACGGATGGGGAATGGGGAAGAACGTGGCAGGAACCTTGAAATTGATTCAGCACTTGAAAACATGCTTAAATCCGGGTGGGATGATTTTAGGAGATACGTCCGACCTGATCTACATGCATGAAAATGAAAAGGGACAGCCTCAGCCATCCCTTCATATGAAAAATTATTATGGTGAACTTCACTTTGAAGTGACCTATGCCCACCATTCGAACACTTTTAACTGGATCTATCCAGATCCTTCGCTCCTAGAGTTGATTGCACAAGAAGCCGGACTTGAATTCACGCTCCATGCAGAGGGCGAACATTACGAC
Source organism: uncultured Comamonadaceae bacterium (assembly GCA_964649515.1). Classification (GTDB taxonomy): domain Bacteria; phylum Bacteroidota; class Bacteroidia; order Flavobacteriales_D; family Sanyastnellaceae; genus CALKGK01. Next base: position 21,732 of record CAZYPV010000014.1, read on the forward strand.
TACTTGGTCTCTATGCGACTTATCTGAAGTCTGTCAACTTCCCAGCCAACTTCTTTCTTGCGTGGAAGATTCTACTCTTCACTGTTCCCATTGGAATTTCCAAGTTGGCAGCGATTTCATCGTAGTGATATCCTTCGATGAACATGGAGAAAGGAACTCTAAATTCTTTGTTCAAAGAGCTGATGGCTCCTCGGATGTCCTTTTCGCTGATTTGTGTGGTCACTGAATCCACAGAATAATCTTGGCTACTGTTCAAAAAGTAGTTGTTGTCTGTGCTGTCGGTGATGGTGTTTTGAAATTTCTTTCTCTTGTAGTTGTTGATGAAGATGTTTCTCATGATGGTGAACAACCATCCTTTGATGTTGGTACCCTCTTTGAAGTTGTTCTTGTACCTCAAAGCTTTAAGGAAGGTGTCCTGAATGAGATCGTCCGCATCCTGGGAGTCTCTTGTAAAACTGTAAGCGAAGCCGCGGAGAAATTCCGTGTGGCTGGTAAGGAGCTGATTGAATTCGATGCTTGACATGATCTTTTTTGTTTAAGTGAACAGGACAAATATTAAACAAAAGTCGTCTCGAAACAAATTTTTGTCGAACTATTTACGAAATCAGTTAAACAAAAAATGTGAAAAAACAGTAAAACCCTATCTCGCTCCCTAGAGGGATGAGGCGTTCAATGAAAAGGATAAAGTGAAAAAATAGGGTTTAGCCCAAAAGCTGATCCATCATGACGTTGGCGTTCGGATAAAACACAATCCGATCGGCAGATGGTGAGGTAACGTCAGTAAATACCGGGCCTGTGAAGTGGAATTGACAATCTGACTTCGCAAAAGTGAGCTTGATTCGTTGAAGGTATTGTTCTACCTCGTTTGTTGAAGGATGGGTGGTACAAATGGAAACAAAGTTCACTTTTTTGAACTTCTTCTCCACTTGCATGAGGTCTTCGAAAGGAACGCTTTGACCTAAAAAGATGGTTTTCTTGCCTGCTTGTCTTAGTAGGAGCTGGCTCAAAAGCAAACTGATGTCGTGAATTTCTTGTTCTGGAAGAAACATCACAAACAAGCGATCATCTGCTGGGGCTTCTGCCGTGCCCTCATCTTTATACTCATCGGTTAAAGAAAAGAGTTTCTGCCGGATCAGGTTGGAGATGAAATGTTCTTGGGCCGGACAAATCGTGCTCGTGAGCCACAATACACCTACATGCTGCATGAACGGCAGGAACAAGCGTCCGAAGGTCTCCCTGATACTGTATTGCTCTAAAAAATGATCAGCAATTTGGTGGAAGAGGGCCTCGTCGTAATTCAACATGGCCAATTTGAGCATATTGAGATAATGAGCCTCCTCCCCTTCAGGATTATTGGCTTCAGAGATGGCGGCTTGCATCTCTTTTTCAGTCATCTCCGCAATTTTGGAGATTTTGTATCCCAATTTATTGAGCAGACCAATGTTCAAAAGAAGCTTGAGGTCAGCATCCGTATAAAAACGAATGTTGGTGCTCGTTCTTTTAGGCGTGAGGAGATCGTAACGTTGCTCCCAAGCACGTATCGTGTGTGCTTTGATGCCCGTAAAATTCTCAAGATCCTTAATTGAAAACTGCTGCATATATAAAGGTAATCTCCTACTCAAACACCATTGATTTTAAAAAGTTCATTCACGAAAATAATTCTAAACTGCATGTTCACTTACCTTTGCCCCTATTCTTATCCATAGTTCAACCTTGATATCATGCATTATTTGCTTTTTGACGATGCCCTTCGAACAGCCTTCCTACCCCTCGCATTCACCCGCCCTCTCTGTGATCTCCGCTTTGGAATAAGCACCATACGCGAAAAATGGATGCATGTATTGACTTCACCCGTAGGCGCTTTGAGCGAGGCATATCTTCAAGAGCCAACACCTTCCACCGATGGAACCATAACCTACATCAATGCTCGTTTTCTACCTAGTCAAGCACTGATTAAGGCCATTCATGCACTGGATCATGAACAAGGCATCTGCAAGGGCAATCGGTTGATCGCATTTCGAAGCCAAGAGGCGCTCAAACGAGAACAATTGTTTTCCAAGCTGACCGCTCAAGGTCTAGAGGAATGGAAAGAAGACGTTTTGGAAATTCAAAGCCTCACTGATCTTTTCGAACTCAACCACCTCGCCATTGCACAGGACTTCTCTATACTTACACAAGGTAAAAAAAGTGCACCACTCCCTCAACACTGCACATTGATTGGCGACCCCGATCAACTCTACATTCACCCCAAGGCGAAAGTGTATGCGAGCACCTTTAACGTGACGGATGGTCCGATTTACATCGATGAAAACAGCGAAGTCATGGAAGGATGTCATGTACGTGGTCCGTTTTCCCTCTCTCAAAATTCCACCCTCAAAATGGGAGCGAAGATCTATGGAGCAACGAGCATTGGTCCGCATTGCAAAGTAGGTGGAGAAGTGGGCAACTCTATTTTATTGGGTTACAGCAACAAAGGCCATGATGGGTACCTTGGCAACAGCATTATTGGTGAATGGTGCAATTTGGGGGCAGACACCAACACCTCCAACCTGAAAAACAACTACAGCACAGTGAAAACGTGGTCTTACACCGAAGAGGCCTTCACCAATAGTGGTCTTACCTTTTGCGGCTTGATGATGGGCGACTACAGCAAGTGCGGCATCAACACCATGTTCAACACAGGAACAACCGTTGGGGTGAATGCCAACATCTATGGAGGTCATTTCCCGCCCAAGTTCATTCCTTCATTCTCTTGGGGAGGGGCCGATGGTTTTGTGGAATATCAGCTGGAAGCCGCATTGGACACCGCAGAAAAAGTCTGTGCGCGAAGAAAGGTGGAATTTGACGAGAAAAAACGCTCGATTTTGGGACACATTTTCAGCATCACTCAAAAATATCGAGCGAAATTTTAAAGTGAAGCGACAATATTTCCGTTTTCGGGCAATGGCACAATCATTGGCATAGGGGGTGCATGATCGTTTCAATGAAGGAACGTGACAAATTGACGTGAATATGTCGTTTGACGAGAAACTTTGGTTGGCCGCTGATGAAGCTGTTGACAATGACTATATCCCCCTCATCTCCTCTGAAGACGAGGAGGCCATGAACAAAGAAAAAGCGCCGGAGAACCTCCCCATTCTACCTCTCCGCAACACCGTACTCTTTCCTGGTGTGGTGATCCCCATTACCGTTGGTCGGGACAAATCCATTCGCCTCATCAACGAAGCGCAAAAAACCGATAAAATCATTGGTGTTGTAGCACAGATTGACGGCGACATTGAAGAACCCCAAGCTGGCGACCTTAACCCTGTGGGTACCGTTGCGTCCATCATCAAAATGCTGAAGATGCCCGACGGAAACACCACGGTGATCATTCAAGGAAAAAAACGTTTTGAGTGGACCGAAATCACCCAAACCGAACCTTTCATGCGGGCTCAAATTCTTGAATTTGACGAGGCCAAATCGGGTGCCACAAAAGAAGAGAATAGGGCACTTCAGGAGTCTTTGAAAGAATTGGCCCTGAAAATCATTAACCAGAGTCCGAACATCCCCAGTGAAGCCGGCTTTGCCATCAAAAACATCGACAGCCTGTCTTTTCTGGTGAACTTCATCTCCTCCAACATGAATGCCGAGGTGGAGGAAAAACAGCAACTACTGGAGCTGAAAGACCTGAAAGAACGCGCAGAGAAAGTCTTGCAACTGCTCACCAAAGAACTCCAAATGCTCCGCTTGAAAAACGACATTCAGAGTAAGGTGAAAGTGGACATTGACAAGCAACAACGCGAATTCTTCTTGCATCAACAAATGAAGCAAATCCAAGAAGAATTGGGCAGCAATCCCACACAGAGCGAAATCCTCAGCAAAAAGGAACGCGCCAAAACAAAAAAATGGGGAGAGCACGTTCAGAAAACCTTCGACAAGGAAATCAAGAAGTTGGAGCGCATCAATGCACAAAGTGCCGAATACAGCGTTCAAGCCAACTACATCGATCTATTGCTCGACCTCCCGTGGGACGAATACAGTGAAGACAATTTTGATCTCAAACACGCACAGGAAGTCTTGGATCGTGATCATTATGGCCTTGAGAAAGTCAAAGAACGCATCATTGAATACCTGGCAGTACTGAAGCTGAAGGGCAACATGAAAGCCCCCATCCTTTGTTTGTATGGACCTCCAGGAGTTGGTAAAACATCCTTGGGGAAATCTGTGGCGGAAGCCTTGGGAAGAAAATACGTTCGGATGAGTTTGGGCGGATTGAGGGATGAAGCGGAAATTCGCGGACACCGAAAAACGTACATTGGCGCAATGCCTGGAAGAGTGATCCAAAACATTAAAAAAGCCGAAACATCGAATCCGCTTTTTGTATTGGATGAAATTGACAAACTCGGCAGGGACCACCACGGCGACCCCTCTTCAGCCATGTTGGAAGTATTGGATCCTGAGCAGAACAGCAAGTTTTATGACAATTACCTCGAATTGGACTATGATTTAAGCAACATCATGTTCATCGCCACCTGCAACTCCTTGCAAAGCATTCAACCCGCACTTCGCGACCGCATGGAAATCATTGAAGTGAGTGGGTACACCATTGAAGAAAAAGTAGAAATTGCCAAAAGGCACCTCGTTCCCAAGCACATTAAAGACACCGGTTTAAGCGAAGACCAAATCAGCATCCCCGATGAACTCATCGAAAAAGTAGTTGAAGCCTACACCAATGAATCGGGGGTTCGTGGATTGGACAAACGGATTTCGAAACTGGTTCGTTACCGCGCCAAGGAAATTGCTTTGGAAGAAAGCTACGAGACCAGCATGCACGTGGATCAACTCCAGAAAATTTTAGGTCCGTCAAGAGAAAAAGACAAATACCTTGGAAACGACACCGCCGGAGTAGTGACCGGTTTGGCTTGGACCCCCGTTGGAGGCGACATCTTGTTTATTGAAACCTCTTTGACCAAAGGAAAAGGCAAACTCACCCTCACCGGTAATCTTGGTGACGTTATGAAGGAATCGGCCATTCTCGCACTGGAATATCTCAAAGCACACAGTGATCTACTCGGTTTAGAACAAGAAATCTTTGACAAGTGGAACGTTCACATCCACGTGCCTCAAGGCGCCATCCCGAAAGATGGTCCGAGCGCGGGAATCACCATGCTAAGCGCCTTGGCCTCCGCCTTCACCCAGAAAAAAGTGCGGAAATACCTCGCCATGACAGGAGAAATCACCCTTCGCGGAGAAGTGTTGCCCGTTGGGGGAATTAAGGAAAAAATCTTGGCCGCAAAACGAGCTGGAATTCGTGAAATCGTACTCTGCGAAAAGAATAAAATGGACATTGAAGAAATCAATCCACGCTATTTGAAAGGGCTGAAGTTTCATTATGTAAGTGAAATGAGCGAAGTCATTCAGCTCGCACTTCTGGATGAAAAAGTGAATTCCCCTTTGAGCATCGCATAGCTGTTTGGAAATCGAAAAAGCCCTGATAAGAGAGAAAGCGGATGTCGAGAATGTGGCGCTGCAAATTCGGCAAAGGACAATAAGACTTTGTACCTTGCGTTTGAAAATGGAATCCAGACCCTATTGAAAACAACGCTTTCCCTTTTACTCGTATTGATCGTTGGAGGAGCCATCGCTCAATCCATCGGAGGACAGAATGCTTACGCGTTTTTGGACATACCCACCTCCGCCAGAGCCAGTGCTTTGGGAGGATTTGCGAACGCCATTAATGATGGGGACATCCAGCTCAGCATGGCCAACCCAAGTCTTTTGGACTCCAGTCAGCACCTTCAACTCAACCTTTCCTACCTCAATTACTTTGAAGGCAGCAATATGGGAACTGCCTCCATGGCCTATCAAGCGGACAGTTCGAAACTCATCTACATGGCTGGAATTCAATACCTGAGTTATGGGAGCATGACCCGCTATGATGCCGCTGGTGTGGAGTTGGGAACCTTCAATGCTGGAGATTACCTTTTTCAAGGAGGTGTTGGGATGCCCGTTGACAGTTCTTGGACCATTGGGGCTAATGTGAAAGCCATTTACAGCACCTTGGCACAGTATTCCTCTTTTGCCCTAGCCTTGGATGCAAGCGCTCTATACGTCAACCCGAAACGAAAATTCTCTGCCAATTTGATGGTTCGAAATCTCGGAACACAAATCAACTCCTTTACCGACGTTAAGGACACCCTGCCTTTGGACATTCAAGTCTCTTTTGTAAAGCAGTTGAAGCACGCTCCATTTCGTTTCATGCTCACCTTTGACCAGTTGCAGCAATGGGATTTGACCTATGATGACCCGAATGCTCAAGAAGTTACCGACCCCATCAGTGGAGAAACGACTGGTGGAGCGAGTTTTGAATTTGGGGATCAGCTCATGCGGCATGTTACCCTTGGGGCAGAGTTGTTGCTTTCTGATCAATTTCATGTGAGGTTTGGTTATAATTATCGCAGGCGTCAAGAATTAAAAGTGGGATCTAAACCCGGTACCGCCGGTTTCTCCTTTGGAGCGGGAATTCAAATCAAACGCTTCCACATCTCCTATGGAAGGAGCACCTTTCATTTGGCCGGAGCATCTAATCAGTTCTCCGTGAGTACCAATTTGCAATCTTGGAAAAGGTAATTTTACTTCGAGTTTGAGTAAAAACACTTCTCCTTCCTCTCTTTTTTGACCTCATTGTGAATTGCGGTATATTCGCATCAAACCGAAACTGTTTTGAAGAAAAAAATCAACGTAGCCATTGATGGGCATTCATCTTGTGGAAAAAGTACCCTTGCTAAAGCCTTGGCCAAAGAACTCAATTACGTTTATGTTGACACCGGAGCCATGTACCGAGCAATGGCCCTGTATGCACTTCAAAACAAATTGATTGATGCCGATGGGGTGAAAGTAGAACGCCTGTTGGAGTATTTGGACAAAGTTTACATCACCTTCAAGTACAACCCCAAGACCTTAAACGTTGAAACCTATCTCAATGGAAGCAACGTGGAGAAAGAAATACGCTCCATGCAAGTGTCGAAATACGTTAGTCCGATTAGCGCCATTCGCGAAGTGCGTTTGAAGCTGGTTCGATTGCAGCAGCGCATGGCTGAAAATCGAGGTGTGATCATGGACGGTAGGGACATTGGAAGTGTGGTTTTGCCTGATGCTGAATTGAAGTTCTTCATGACAGCTGAGGCACATATCCGTGCTGAGCGACGGTTTAAGGAGTTGAAAGACAAAGGAATTGACATCTCATTTCAAGAAGTATTGGAAAACGTGAATACGCGAGACCGCATTGATTCGAATCGGGAGCACGACCCATTGAAGCAAGCGGAAGGAGCGATCGTGATTGACAATTCGAACCTAACTTTGGAGGAGCAGTTTCAGTTTATGTTGGGTCATGTGAAGCGGGTGTTATTGGAGAAGGATGTGGCAGCTGATGGTGTAAAAAATTAAAAAAATTCGATTTTTTTTCGGGAGAAACCTAGCCCTCGCGGGCCCCACCCCACCCCCACCACCTCCGGCCGGAGTAAAGGTCGGGGCTAATTTCCTCGCCTCCAAAGAATTTCACTCCAACTTCATCAACGCCCTACTATCTTTTGTGGATGAACTCGTCTTCCCCTCAATCGCCCACAATAAAGCACTCCCTTCCCCCCCATTCCATCGACTTATCCTTGTTGAAAAGTACCCCATCACCACACCAGAGTCATCAATAACTCGTTCTACTTTTATAGCTTAGAAGGAAGGACCATCAACATGAACAAAAGCACCCTCATATCGGCATTGTGTATTCTCTTATCCTGGACAGTTTCAGCCCAGGATTATCGCTGTTTACCTCCACCTTTCCTCATCAATTCCAGCCACAACACCGATAGCCTGCTCTCCTCCATGTCCTTGGATGAAAAAATCGGACAACTATTCATGGTCGCGGCGTATTCCAATCGAGGAGAACAGCACGAAGAAGAAATCATTGGCTTGATCAAGAATCATCATATTGGTGGACTCATTTTCATGCAGGGCGGCCCTGTGCGTCAAGCCCGTCTTACCAACAAGTACCAATCTCTCAGTAAAACCCCTTTGCTGATTGCTATGGACGCTGAGTGGGGACTCTCTATGCGCTTGGACAGTACCATTCGCTACCACCGGGAGATGTCTTTAGGGGCAAGTAGAGATGAAAATTTGGTGTACGAATACGGAGAAGAAATGGCGCGTCAGTTGAAAAGAATGGGCGTGCACGTGAGCTTTTCACCCGTGGTGGATGTAAACAACAATGCAAAAAACCCCGTCATTGGTTCACGATCCTTTGGGGAGAATAGACAGCTTGTTGCCCGACTGGGAGCCGCCTACATGCGCGGTTTGCAAAACCAACACATCCTCGCCAATGCGAAACACTTTCCCGGTCATGGAGATACCGATGTAGACAGTCACAAAGGGCTTCCCATCATTCCCCATCCGCGCAGCCGCATCGACAGCATTGAGTTATATCCCTTCCGACAACTGATAGCCCAAGGATTGGGAAGCATGATGATTGCCCACCTCAAAGTCCCTTCTCTCGACAGCAATACGACCACGCTTTCGCATGAAGTAGTGACCCGTTTGCTTCGCGAAGAATTGGCCTTTGACGGACTCATATTCACCGACGCCCTGAACATGAATGGGGTGGCCTCTTTTTATGAGCCTGGAGAAGTGGACCTGAAAGCGCTTTTGGCCGGAAACGACATCCTCCTCTTTCCTGGCGATGTGCCGAAAGCCGGTGAGCTCATCAAAGAAGCCATTAAAAAAGGTGATTTGACGGAAGCCGAACTGGACCAACACGTAGCGCGCATCTTGAAAGCCAAGTCGTGGACCGGTGCTTTGGATTTTGAAGAAGTGGAAACGGATGGACTCTATGAAGATCTCAACAACGATTTAGCTCAAGGAGTGCATCAAAAAGTGATTGAGCAGTCCATGACCGTTTTGAAGAACAAAGACCTCATCCCCATTGACCAACTCGAGGGGAGAAAAATAGCTGTATTGAACGTTTGCGATGATCAAGAAAAAGCCCTCGCTTTCGAGTCTTCTGCCAAAATGCATGCTCAAATGGACTTCTTCACCGTTGTTCGCAAAGCTGATTTTGAAACCACAAAAAACCTCAGTGCTCGCTTGGGGAAATATGATCTAGTGATCATCAACTTCATGAACACCAGCAACAGCGCTTATCGAAACTATGGAGTGAGTGAGCAGGCCATGCGTCTTGCCAATGAAATCAATGAACAAACAAAAGTTATCCTCAACATCTTCGCCAATCCCTACGTGCTGAAGCATCTTGAAGGCGTCGAGAACATGGATGCCTTGGTGATTGGCTATCACGACGATGAAACCACCATCAAAACCTGCGCTCAAATGCTTTTTGGAGCAGCGGGAGCCAATGGACGACTCCCCGTTAGCGTGAACAAGCATTTCCAGTATGGCGCTGGAAATGCACCAAAACGCCTCACCCGGCTCAGAACCGTTCACCCAGAAATGGTAGGTTGGAAGACCGAAGACCTCGACAGAATCGACAGCATTGCGCAAGCCGGAATTGAAGCACAAGCCTATCCCGGTTGCCGTGTGCTTGTGATCAAGGATAGGAACATTTTATGGGACAAAAGCTACGGCTATTTAACCTATGAGAACAAAGAAGAAGTAACCTCGGAGACCGTGTATGACCTTGCCTCCATCACCAAAATCGTTGCTTCCACAGCAGCAATGATGCGCCTTCAAGACGAAGGTAAAGTGGACGTGGACTATTGGCTTTGCGATTATTTGGACCTTCCCGACACCACGGAGCACTTTCACATTAAAATCAAAGACATGCTTGCTCATGTGGCAGGGTTGAAGTCGTGGATTCCCTTTTACATGGAAACGCTTGAAAAAGGAAGGCTTAAGCCAGAGTTGTATCGAAAAAAGGCCGAGGAAGGATTTCAAACCCAAGTTGCCGAAAACCTGTACATCCAAGACGCTTATGCTCAAAACATGTATGAGGAAATTCTGGCCAGCGGCTTGAGAGATCGAGAAGGATATAAGTATAGCGACTTGGGATACTATTACATCAAATCCATTGTAGAAAAAGTGAGCGGATGTTCTTTGGATCATTACGTAGACAGTGTTTTTTACGCTCCGATGGGATTGGGCAGTATGGGATATCACCCCTTGAAACGGATGGATCAGTCCATCATCGCTCCTACTGAATTTGATATGCTCTTTCGCGGACAATTAATTCAGGGGCATGTGCACGACCCCGGAGCAGCCATGATGGGCGGAGTTGGTGGTCATGCAGGAGTTTTCTCCACGGCCTTTGATCTCGCAGCCATGATGCAAATGTTCATGGATGGCGGAATGTATGGTGGTCAGCGATACCTCAGCGAAAGTGTCCTCAAACTTTTCACCACATGCCACTACTGCGATGACGACGTGCGCAGGGGAATCGGGTTTGATAAACCGGCATTGGAAAAAGGAACAGGACCTACTTGTCCGGAAGCCAGTGAACTTAGCTTTGGTCATACCGGTTTTACAGGGACAATGGCTTGGGCAGACCCAAAAGAAGGTTTGGTTTATGTATTTTTGTCCAACAGGGTTTATCCCAACGCAGAAAACCGAAAGTTGTTGAATATGAATATTCGCACCGACATTCAGGCGGTGATCTACGAAGCTTTGAAAAAAGCCAAAGTGCGAAAACAAGAACAAAATCTCTTTCCCGACTGGAAAGCTGAAGGATAAATGAAACGAATGAAGATCGGAAGTGTATGTTACCCAACTTTTGGAGGTTCAGGCGTAGTAGCAACAGAACTCGGAAAAGCACTGGCTCAAAAGGGACATGAAATTCACTTCATTACCTACAATCAACCGGTGAGATTGGGGAGTTTCAGGAAGAACATCTATTACCATGAAGTGAACGTCTCCGACTATCCTTTATTCGACTACCCACCCTACGAGCTCGTTCTTGCCAGTAAAATGGTGGACGTAGCGCGATATGAAAAGCTGGACCTCCTTCATGTTCACTACGCCATACCGCACGCTTCAGCCGCTTATACCGCCAAAAAAATTCTCGAAGCCGAAGGGATTGACCTCCCAGTCGTGACCACGTTGCACGGAACCGACATTAGTCTGTTGGGCAAAGACCCCTCATTTGAGCCCGTAATTACCTTCGCCATCAACCAAAGCGACGCTGTAACCGCTGTTTCGAGCAGCTTGAAGAACGATACCTACAAACTGTTTGGTGTAAACAAAGACATCTCTGTAGTTCCCAACTTTGTTTGTATGGACTCCTTCAACTTTGAAGCAAACACCGATTTGAGAGAGGCCCATGCGCCCAACGGAGAAAAAATCCTATCGCACATTTCCAACTTCAGAGCGGTGAAAAGGGTGGATGATATTGTTCGAGTATTTGCTCAGGTGAGAAAGGTCATACCCTCTAAACTGGTGTTGGTAGGTGATGGTCCGGAACGAAACCGAATTGAAATGCTTTGCAGGGAATTGAAAACCTGCGAAGACGTAATTTTTCTGGGGAAATTGAAGAACCCCACTGAAGTGCTCGCCATTTCAGACCTCTTCCTCCTCCCTTCTGAAAGTGAAAGCTTTGGACTTGCCGCACTCGAAGCCATGGCTGCCGGTATTCCCGTTATTTCCACCAATACAGGAGGAATTCCCGAAGTGAACCGACACGGCGTTTCTGGGATGATGTCTGACGTTGGGGACGTGGATGACATGGCCAAAAATGCCATTTACGTGCTGAGCGACGAAAAACGACTCCGAAAGTTTTCTCAAAAAGCAAAAGAACGCGCTTACGATTTTGACATCAGTAAAGTATTGCCTCAGTACGAAGTGATTTACGAAGAAGTGACGAAGAAAAATTTAGTACCATGAGCGGAAGCAAAGACGCCCCCATTGCCATTGGAGATCGCATCACATTCCAAAAAATGAAAGTTGGCGTTAGCGTCATCATTACCCAAGAAGTTTCAAAAATCAACCTAGCGCTGATGGCCGCTTGGTGGCTTGGAATGGCAGGATGTGGAGCTGTATTCTTCTACTATTGGCAGAATACTACTGCACAAAGCGATGCCATTTTTTTCGGAATTGCAACGGCATTTGCGCTGTATTTTATCCTTCGACTTGGAAAAACACTGCTTTGGAGGCTCATCGGAAAAGAGATGATTCTCATCAACGAAAAAGGTATGAGCGTTAAAAATGCATACGGCACCTACGGAAGAGCCCGTTCATTCCTCCCTGAGAATGTAAAAAAACTCTACCTCATCCCTTACAACGTGAGTAAATTTATGGAGTTTATGGACCGTTCTTCCTATGTCATTGGTGGTGATACCATTGGTTTCTCTTATCAAGGAAAAGAACATCGTTTTGGAAAGCAATTGGACGAAAAAGATGCCAAAGTACTTATCCGCCTAATTGATAAGTCGCTCCGTGAAAGCGTGAAGGCAAGAAGTTAAGGCTTCAACCACCACAAGTCACACTCTATTCCTTCATTCAGAACAAACGGAATATTCTCCAGTACCATTCTTTGTCCATGTCCACCCAGTGAATGGCCCCAGAGATGTATTGCTGGGTTTGAATGAGATTCAATTGGATGCAGCACAAGAGCAGTAAAACAAGCCCAACTTGCAAATAAATAGGCTTTTTCATGTTGAGCACCCCTGCAAACATCAGAAAGAAAAAAGGGTAATATTCCACCATCACTCTTGAGCCAAAACTCCCTCCGTAGAACCACATCCACCAACTGCTCAACACGTAAACAATCAAGGCAAAAAAGGCCAAGAATCCTATCGCTTGGAAGCGAGCATCATTGAACCTTTTTTTCAAAAACAGAGCGACGAACAGCGTGCTGAATACGATCACAAAAGTAATGGGCGTGTAAACAAAGAGTCCCTTCTTGTAACTGAAAAGAAAATTCACAATTTCCGGTGATGAAAAATTGAACCCTTCGTTGGCATAGGAATACACCCACCATTGTCCGGTTTGAAGCTTATAAATCACCAATTGCACCGCGGCGATAAGCACAGGTAGCAGCAAGGTAATGAGCACAAGACTTGGTTTTTTCACGTAGTTGAGGAATCCTTCCTTCAAGCATGGCCAAGATCCCGCGATGAGGGGTAGCGCGAAAACCACCAATCCGTTGACCGGACGAATGAGAATGATCATCCCCAAGGCAAAAGCGGCCAAAACAAGATGTTTCCAATGGTGCTTCACAAAGAAAGACTTCACCCCAAAAACAAAAACACTCACCCAAGCAAAAGAGTACACATGGGACATGCTGAACTCTCGAACCGTGTAGTAATAGAGGTTACTGGAAAGACCTAAACCAATCATGCAAAGGACAATGACCCAAGGTCGAACAGCAGACAATTCCAAAGTTTTCCTCAACAAATGGATGCCCAAAAGAAAATAAAACAAAGCAGCCATCCCGAGCATGAACATGTATGGGAAGGAGTAGCCCGACATTTCACTTCCGCTCAAATAACAATACGCGTGCGCCATCAAGAAAAAAGGAGCAATGGCCACGGCCGTACCTGCGAAATACTTGTTGGTTCTGTTCCCCTCGAAATTGTAAATGTACCAATAGACTTGGTTGGGATCACTGGCTCCTTCCACCTCTACCTCTTCGAAAAATCCAAAATTCAAATCCTGAAAAACAAAAACCGCGGGGAGATAGGCATAATAGCCTTTTCCATCCACCTTCACCACCTTTGACCACTCTTCACTATTGAACGATACCCGATATTGCTGATAAAAAGCCAAGGCGGCGATGCCCATTAAAACAAGATGGAAATGGAGTTTTTGAAACAAAGAGAAGTCGGTTTTCATGGCTTCTTGCAAGGACTGAAAGCGCAATGATAACGAAAAGGAACTTGGAATGGTATTTCAAAGCCTCAACTTCTGCTCGTTTTGCGGTGTTCTGATCGCTTTTAACTACCTTTCTTCTGCTAAAACATTGAAAAACACCAAACGATGCGCTTCTTTTCACCCCTTTTTATCATTTCCTCTAGTGTGCTTTGGAGTATGACCGTCTTTGGACAAGAGCATTATTTTCCTCCTACCTTAGGGAACGATTGGGAGAGTCTTTCTCCTGATTCCTTGGGCTGGTGTGAAGAGAACATCAATGCGCTTTATGATTTTCTCGAAGCGGAAAACAGCAAGGCCTTCATTGTTCTGAAAGGAGGTAGAATGGTGCTTGAAAAATATTACGGCAGTTTCACCCAAGATAGTCTGTGGTATTGGGCTTCTGCGGGCAAGACCATTACCGCCTTTGTAACGGGAATGGCGCAAGAAGAGGGTTTTCTTGATATTGACGACTCGAGCAGCGACTATCTTTCTGAGTCCTGGACGAACTGCTCTCTCGAAGATGAAGCGTTGATAACCGTTCGCAACCAGTTGAGCATGACCAGCGGATTGAACGATGAAGACATTGATGTGGATTGCACGGATCCCGAGTGTTTGACCTGCCTCGTTCCTCCCAACGAGCGCTGGGCTTATCACAATGCTCCCTATACCCTGCTCGACCAAGTTATTGAAGGAGCTACGGGAATGAACCTCAACTTTTATACCTATACCCGATTGGGAATCCCAATTGGAATGCAAGGCGCTTTTGTGAACTTGGGGTACAACAATGTGTTTTTCTCCACACCAAGAGACATGGCAAGGTTTGGGGTCCTGATGGCCAATGACGGTGTTTGGGACGGGCTTACCATCATGAACGATGGTGACTATTTTGAAGCAATGATTAGCCCTTCACAAGACCTCAACTCTTCTTACGGCTATTTGTGGTGGTTGAACGGACAAGCATCGCACATGCTTCCCGGTTTTCAGTTTCAAATACCCGGACCGCTCAGTCCGAATGCACCCAACGATGTGTATGCAGCTTTGGGTAAAAACGGACAAATTCTCAGCATTTCGCCCAGTCAAGATTTGATTGTGGTTCGTATGGGAGACGCTACCGAGGAAAGCTTCATTGCCAATAACTTGCACGATGAAATATGGCAAAGAGTGATGGAATTGGAGTGTGAAACTTCGGTGGCTGAAGTAAGTCAACCTCGGGTTCGAGCATTTCCCAATCCCTCTAACGGACTCATTCAGTTGAGTTCACCTCCTTCCTCAAATGAGACCCTGATACTTCTGAACACCTTAGGACAAGAGTGCTGGCGTGGATCTTATGGTGAGTATGGCATCGATGTACGCCACCTTAAAAAAGGCAGCTACTACCTGGTTTTGCCCAATCAAGATGAGCAAGGAGGTGTTATTCGAGTTCAAATTCAATTGTAATTCAAGTTTTGATAAGATTACTTTGGAATCTACCTAATGACCTCCAAAGGCATCAATAGCTCAACTTTTCAGTCAGTTCTTGAATGAAAGAATCTTGGTGAATTAACTTGATTTTGGGAATGTTCGGAACCTCACATCGATTTTCGCTGATGATGAACATCTCTACGTTATCCTGAAGCGAACATATTGAGAACAACAAGGATTGCAAGTCTTTGGAAAATTGTTCGTGTATATAGATGTGGAAAAGCCTTCCCTTATAACTGCTCAAATACTTTCGAAATAGATGCTCCATTTCGAAAGCACGTATGCGCACATTGGAGTTGATGTGCCGAATGAGATTGACATTGATTAAGTTGGCCGTTTCATTGGGGTCTAGGAGTATTATGTCGCGAGGTTTATTCTTCATGCTGATCAGTCTAATTGCAGTACATTACAGTACATAGCAAATTTCCAACATGAACAGCAATCTTAAAATCGAGGAGACGTTGAAATTACATAAGTAAAACCCTTATGCTTTACCTTTACTTACCATTGATTTTCTGAATCAACCCGATGGCACTGCGCACCTTGTATTTCGCAAAGATGTTTCTTTTGTGCGATTCTACCGTTTTGATACTGATGAACAATTCCTCAGCAATGGCTTGGTTTTTTTTGTCTTGAAGCACCAATTCCAGCACTTCCTTTTCTCGGGTGCTGAGAATGACCTCCAATTCTTGTTCTTCTTTGGCTTTCATCATGCCGTTCAAGAGCTGATCTTTAATGCTGTGGCTGAGGAAGGTAGTGCCTTTTTCACTCGAAAATGCCGCTTGGAGGTCGGCCAGCGAATCTGATTTTGAAATGACACCACTAGCTCCTGCACTGATCCAATTTCTCACATCTTCATTTTCCACTTCAGCCGAGTAAACGAAAAGTCTCGGAGTTTTTTCGAGGAGCGCTTTTACATAAGGACGCGTATTTCCATCAGACAGATTCAAATCCAATAGAACGAATTCCATGTGTTCCGCTTTTGCCAACCATTGTTCCAATCGTTTGCACGAGGTAATGACCGTTTGCTTGTACTCACCAACATTTTTCTTTACAAAGTAGTCGATGGCTTCAGCGATCAGGGGGTGATCATCAACAACAAGGTAGTTTGGCATAAAATTGAATTCGTTACTTTATCGTTAGGTGGTTACGCTCATTGCTGATGTAATACAAAAACGAAAGCGCTCAATTCGTGAAAGTACAAAAACTCAGTAGGATAGCCAAATGGCTACTATACCTTCGTTTCAGGACTTTGTAAGATGGACATTTGAAAATATACTTCGCAAAAGCGCATGAATTTCTTCTTTTTTGAGCTTCAATTCCAAAGCGGCCTTTTCGATGCTTTGTCCCTTGACGATCATTCTCAAAAGACCTTGTTCTCGTTGATTGAACTGACTGATCCATTCAGGCAATGCCGACAAGCCTTTGAGTTCTCGCCGAACAGGATGAGTGAGGTCCATACCACCTTCTAAGGATTGAAACATGCTTCGGTGAAGCAACTCGGGTGGATGAGCTTTGGACACCAATCCTTTGGCGCCTAGGCGATAAGCATCCATTTGGCTCCATGCATCAACAAAAGAACTCATCAAAAGGAAGGGACGATCTTGTAACCATTCATCACGAACGTTCAAATCCAAATCAAAAACAAAACGCAAATCGGCCAAAAGGAGATCGCACTGTTCGCAATTGGGGAGCTTGGTAGGATCAAGGCCCAGTAGTACTTCAGCACTGAAATCGGGAGACAGTTCCACCTTTTCTTTAATGACTTCTGCTAATCGGTATTGGGGTTCTATAATTCCTATTTGAATCATCTTAGGGCTTTGAACAAAATTCGCACAAAACCCTGACCCCGAGCTACGAAGAATGCCGTATTCCTTAAGAACGAACTATTGCCGGTTCATCTATAAACCCTTGGGAATGTCAAACGAAATTTGCGTTCCTCCCTCCTGTTCCAGCTTAAATTGTCCGCCCAAATCAAGCACCCTTGCCCTCATGTTATTCAAGCCGTGCCCCATGTTTTCTCCATCGAGATCAAAGCCTTTTCCATCGTCGATGATTTGGAAGGAAAAGACCTCTTGTTCTGAGCGAATTCGGATGGTGATGGTCTTGCAATTCGCGTGCTTGATGGCATTGTTTACTGCTTCCTGACAAATGCGATAAATCCCCAAGGCCTTACTAGCTGGAATTTCCTCGGCAATCCGTGGGAAATCGACATTGGAACTCACCTCAAACCGCTCGAGGAAACGGTTCAGCTCTTTTCCAAAATCACTCAAACTGATGGCATTTTCCTTGGCCGCCCAGATGGTTTTCCGCAATTCCAGCATGGCTCCTCGGCTAAATTCAGCGATGGAATCAAGTTGTTCTTTCAAAGCTTCATCTTCACTTCGGTAAGCGAGAACATCCAATTTGCTAGTAATCAAAGTGAGTTCTGCTCCGATGTGATCATGCAGGTCTCTTGATATGCGTACCTTTTCTTCTTGTGCTTCCAGTGCAATGGCCTTTCGTTTCGCCTCTTTCTGAGCAATTCGTTTTCGAGCAACGAGGAAGAGTACAATCAATAAGAGTATGGCAAAAACAATGATGCCTTTGATCCATAAGTCTTTCACCTCACTAGCTGCCCTTTCCTTCTCCGCTTCCAATTGGCTGGCCAAGGCTTGAGCTTTACTTTCCTTCACTTCAAGTTGCTTTTCCAGCGCAATCACGGTTTTTTGTGCTTCCTCTTGGAGCATGGAGTCTTGATAGGCATTAACAAGATCGACATACTCAATGGCATTTTTATAGGTTCTTTTGGCTGAATAATAATCAACAAAGCTTTGGTACAGGTGCTCTTTCTCTTTCCAAGACCCCGTATTTCCATAGAGTGCTTCGGCTTCAAAAAGATGGTTCTTAGCGCTTCGAAGGAGGTTCAGTTTGATGTCGGTTCGAGCCAAACGCGCATGAGCGAAAGCCCGTCCTGATGTACTCCCCACTTCTTCATACCAACCAAGAATGTTTTCAAAATCACTTTTGGCCGATAAATAATCCCCTTGACGCTCATGGATTACGCCTCGATTTCGAAAATATTCGGTGGTGCGAACAGATGCCAAGCGCTCTGCAAGGGCTAAGTCTTGATCCATGATCTGTTCTGCGGCGGCAATTTCATTCAAAGCAATGAGCTGCGATGCGGCATTGGTTCTAGCGAGCAGATAACTCAAGGAGTCTCCAACTTCCAAAAACAACTTCGCTGCTTCCAATTGGGTATCATGCGCTTCTCGATAACTCTTCGCAACGCCCAAAAGGTTGCCCACGTTGTTTTTAATTTGAGCAGATCGGTACACGTCTCCTAAATCCAAATAGATCGCTGCGGCCTTTGAATACTCCTCCATGGCGAGTTTCAAATTCCCCATTTCTTGATGTGCCAAAGCTATTTTTGACCGACTCGCAGCTATTCCGGCCTGGTCTCCCAGTTGCTCTCTCAAAGCCAAACTCTTTTCTCCCAATTCCTTCAAACGAGCATAATTCCCCTCGCTATGGTAGGCAAAGCTGGCGTCATTATACGCTAACGCGAGCAAGGAATCCGATTCCAATTCTTTGGCAAGCGCTATGGCTTTATCGCCGTATTCTTTCGAGATGGTGATGTTTTCATAAGCGGCAAAATAGGCGATGTCTCGATAGGTTTGAAGCTCGTGAAGCGGGGAATCAAAGCGTTGTAAGGATAGCAAGGAGTCCAGTTGTGCATTCAAACACAAGCCACTGAGGAGAAGACCAAGGGTGAAAATCAACTTCATGGAGTAAATGTACATTTTATCGTTCGCTTCTGGAATGTGATTCCTCTTCATGCGTTTACTTACGGAAAAGCACACATAAAGTTCAACACCGTGGATCACTGTTTCATACACCTGAGCGCTGATTCATCTGCACTTCCCCTTGTTGGAGCTTTCTTTGGTCATTGAAGTCCGAGCTGTGATTCTTCTCTTCATCAATGCTTAGGTATTTTCTCGAATTAACTACAACTTTGCATCATGCAGGCAGATCACGATGCGACATCGTTCCTTCGAATTCGAGGTGCTCGGGAACACAATTTGAAGAACCTTTCTCTGGATCTTCCTCATCACCAATTGATTGGGGTGATTGGTCCTTCTGGCTCAGGGAAATCCTCGCTCGTTCACCAGGTCATCGCGCAAGAGGCTCAAAGTGCTTTTTTGGAGTTCGTTCCCCGTGCTCAGCATAAATTCCTCCCCAAACTTTCGCCCGTAGCTGTAGATAGTGTTGAAGGATTGCGTCCAGTAGTGGCTTTGAAACAGGCCTCCGTACTCGGAACAAAATCAAGCACTTCATTGGGCACGAGTACCGGACTTTATGATCATTTCAGACTTCTTTTTGCTCGTTTTGCGCAATCGAAAACGCACGAAAGTGGTCGAAGAAGCTTCTTTTCACCCCATCACCCCGAAGGAGCATGTGAACACTGTCGGGGGATTGGAAAAGTGGAATTCATCGACGAGGAAAAGCTCATTCAAGATCCAAAAAAGAGCCTTCGAAATGGATGCCTTTCCCCCACACTACCCAACGGTTATATCATGTATTCACAACTCACGCTCGACTCCTTGAATATGGTGTGTGAAGCGCATGATTTTAATATTGATATTCCGTGGGAAGAACTCGGCGAGGATCAAAAGGAGGTTATTTTCAATGGATCTTCTCGAATCAAGGTTCCCCTCGGCAAACACACTGAAGAGAGCCGATTGAAGTGGACGGGGCTAAAAGCCAAGGCACGAGAAGCCGATTTCTACCAGGGCATTCTAAAAAGCATGAACGGCATTCTTGAAAGAGATCGGAATCCCAACATTCTTAAATATACGAGTGCAAAAATGTGTCCTTCCTGCCAAGGTGATCGCTTAAATCAGCGCGCTTTGTCTTTTACCATTCTTGATCGCAACATTGCCCATTACAACCGGCTGCCACTCCACGAACTTCTCCAAGCTCTAAATGACATTGAAGAAGCGATTCCCAAAAGCGCTTCAATTTGCTCACTCATGAAGCAACAAATCGAGCAGTATTTGAATTTCGGTTTCGAGCGGCTTTCCATGAAATCAAAACTGAAGGAGATGTCTTCTGGTCAGGCTCAAGTCCTTCACATGCTCTCACAAGTGGATTCTGGTTTGACGGATTTGATCTACGTTTTTGACGAGCCAAGTTCTGGGCTACACCCGAGCATGCGGGAAAAGTTGATTCACCTTTTTCGAAAGCTCGTGAATGTGGGAAATACGGTTTTCATTGTTGAACACGATTTGCAAATGATTGCCCAATGCGATTACCTCATCGAATTGGGTCCGGGTGCGGGCAGTGAAGGCGGCGAGCTGCTGTTTGCGGGGAGCCTAGCTGAGTATTTGAAAGATCCAACACGAGTGACTGCCAAGTTATTGATGGAAGAAGCAAAAAGCACGGCTTCAAAAGAAAAACTCCCTCCTTTGATCAGCCTTGATCCAACAAAATTGCTGAAAAAGGAGGATTTCTTGGGCAGGTTCTCCGTGCTTCCGGCCAGTCCGTCCACACAGAGTCAGGAGGACTTTCGCTATCTCACTCAACAATTTCCCGATGCGATTCAAATCACCCAGCAATCGATGGGAAAAAACGCAAGAAGCAACCCCGCCACCTACGTTGGTTTGGCAGAATTGATACGGGATGAATTTGCAAAAGTGGCCAAGAAAACGCGACTCAATTTGAAGAAGAGCAACTTCAGTTTTAATACCAAAGGAGGCAGGTGCGAAACGTGCCTTGGCGCTGGGAAAATTGAGGTGGGAATGCACTTTTTGGGGAAGATAGAAACCGTGTGTGACGACTGTTCTGGCAAGCGCTTTAAAGATGATGTTTTGGCGTGCTCTCTCAATGGAAAGAACATTTCAGACATCTTCGAAATGAGCGTGAATAAAGCCTTCGAGCACTTTACGAGAAGTATTGGCCAGCACCATTCAATTCTTCGATGCTTGTCCCTACTCAAAAATTTGGGCTTGGGATATTTGCTTTTGGGGCAATCTTCGGGAAGTCTTTCTGGTGGTGAGGCGAAAAGAATAAAATTGGCTAAACACTTATTGAGTAAACCCACAAAGGCTCAACTTTTCCTCATTAATGAGCCTGGAGCGGGCTTGCATGAGCGGGATCTTCATCAACTCAACACGGTTTTGAGAGCCTTGTGCGAAGAGGGTCACGGAGTAATGGTGCACGCCTTTCGCAAAGGTTTCCTCGAAGAAGCAGATGTGCTCCTCAATGCAGAAGATTCCGCTTCGTTCTTTACTCCTTTGCTTCAACACAAGCAAAATTCCCTCGAAGCAAAAAAACCGAATTCCATTGCGCTGAGAGGTGTTCGAACAAATCACTTACAGCACCTTGATATCAACATTCCAAAAAACAAGATTACCGCAATCATCGGTCGTTCGGGCTCAGGAAAAACTTCTCTGGCTTTCGGAACAATTGCGGCTGAATGCGAGGCGCGCTACCTCAAAAATTGGAGTCCGCACATCCAAGGCTTGCTTCGGAAAAACAATACTGCAGATCTTGATCGTGTGGAAGGTCTGAGTGCTTGCGTGACACTTCGTCAATTTGAACACGGCTCAAACAGCAAATCTACAGTAGAAACGGTGTCGGGAATTGGTCTTCCTTTGCGTTTACTCTTTTCTCGCTTGCATGGCTTAGAACATCCCAATCTTCAAATAGAAGCCAGTGAATTCTCTTACCACCGTTCATCCTCGGCTTGTCCAAAATGCAAGGGAAAAGGAACGATTCAGGTCATTCAAGAAAAAAATCTCATCGCCAATGAGAATGCTGATTTGAGTGCGGCTTTCATTCAGAATACGGCTTTGAATTACTACACCAATGCTCACGGACAATTCATGGCCATTTGGAAAAAGCTTTGTGAGGAATGGAACTTTGAAAACGGTCCCATTAGCACGTGGACGAATGAACAAGTGAATGCATTTTGGCATGGAACGGGGGATCGGGTTTACGAGTGCATTTGGGAATTTAAGAACAAAAGCAGAAGCGGTGAACAGCAGATTGCGGCTCCCTGGCGAGGCATTGTTACGGAACTCACCCAAGAATTCGCGCTGAAAAAAGACAATAAAAATGCCGACGCTCTGAGGGAATTGTTCACTTCCGATACCTGCCCAAAATGTGAGGGCAAACGATTGAATGACCGGGTTTTGTCTTACCACCATCGAGGGCGGTCTTTTTACGATTGGAGTGATTTGAGCATCGCTTCTCTCCATCACTTTCTTCAAAGCAATGCCCAAAACAAGACCGAAGAAAAGCTCTACGCCCGTTGTTTCAACTATCTTCAACCGCTTCTCGATGCCTTGATTGAATTGGGCTTGGGAGAGATCCGCTTGAAAGAAGGTAGAGACCAATTGAGTGCTGGAAATCAACGTGCGCTGCAATTGGCGGGGGCGAGCCACTCGTCCTTAAGCGGAATGATTTTTATTCTCGATGAACCGAGTTGGGGCATGAAAACGAAGCAAATTCAAGCCCTCAAAGTCATGATGAATACCTTAAAAGAAAAGGGCAATACGCTCATCCTCGTGGAACACCGCCATGAGTTGATTGAAACTGCAGATCACTTGATTGAATTGGGGCCGGAAGGAGGTGAAGCTGGCGGACAACTGATGTTTGAAGGTCAGCCCAAAGGCCATCCCTCCTTAGCCAACGGTGATGGAATGATGCAAGACGAAGGTTGGAAAACCCTCTTACAAGGAGATGAATCGGTACTGGCTGCTTTCAAGAATGTTCATTTGGGGGCTTCGCTGCCGATAAAGATGGAGGTTCGGGGTGGGCAACTTGACTTTGTTTATCTGGAAGATGAAACGCGACGTAAAGCATTTTTGAATGGGGTGATGCGTGAAGGTCTGGCTTCGGGGCATTCTTCTTTAGCCAGCGTTGAACCCAAAAAGCACTTGAAGCAGGTGTTGTATCTCGAACAGAATAAAGCTCGACCCCATACTGACTTACTTCACTTTCTCGGTCTTTCTGCCCCCCTCCAAAAGCGCTTCAAAGATTTGGATTCGGCCAAGGCGATGGGACTCAAAACCGGACATTTTTCCAAAACCAAGGCGCTCGGTCGATGTGCTTTCTGCAAAGGTTCGGGCTTGGAGGTGATTGCAATGGACTTTATGGATGACCTCAACAATGCCTGCGAAGCTTGCCAAGGCACCGGTTTCAAGCCTGAGGTTTTGGAACACCAATTTGAAGGACACAGCATACACGAGCTACTGCAAACAACACTTTCGAAATTGGAAGGAATGTGGGTTCCGCTCTTTTCATCTTCCAAAAAGCAAGAAAACGCCATTTCACAGCAGTTTCGTCAACTTCAACAAGCTCAACTGGGACATTTAAGCTTGAACCGAAAAATCAATACTTTATCGGGCGGAGAATGGCAGCGCGTGCAATTGATCAAAGGTCTTTTTTTAGAAGAAGCTGGCCCAGATGCCCTTATCGTGGATGACGCTTTCCTCGGACTGAATTTGTCCGACCAGCAAGCGATGATGAAGCTTTACATGGAAGTCGCAAAGACAGGTACTTATGTTCTTCTCGGTTCGAACCAAGCGCTCTCTGCGTCTTTGCTTAAGGAATGATTTAAGTGGAACAATGAAAATGGTCATTCTCGTTTTGAAGAACCAATTATTTCCCAAGGAAGGCAAAAAGAACTATCTTTTCACCAAAGCACGTTCTCATGAAAAACTACGCCTTCCTTTTCTTCTGTTTACTCTCCCTTTACGGCACTTCGCAGGAAGCCTGGATCACATTGAATTCACCAACGGAGCGAAATTTTGAATGTGTGTATTTCACCAGTCCAACGAACTGCTACATTGGTGGCGATAGTGTTCTTGTCAAAACCATCGATGGCGGAGAAAATTTTGAGGTGATGGATCTTTCTGACGTGAATCCTTTGAACAATCAAACTTATGTGATCAGCGATATGCATTGGGATAATATGGATGAAGGCTGGATCGTGCTTTCCGATTGGGGTGGACTCTTTAAGACCGATGATGGCGGCCAAACGTGGAATTCAATTACGCCAGCGGGTAACGGCTTTTGTCAATTCAAATCCATTGAAAAATCGCCAAGTGGTCGGCTTTTCTTAGGAGGCGCGGGATGTTTTTCGGGAGCATTGATCGATTATTTCGACAATGGGGTGTGGCAAAGCGCTACGCTACCCGAGAACTGGGACACGTCAGACATTGTGAACACCATCAACTTTTACAACGAAAACCTTGGATCCGCGGGAACAAGTACGGGTAAAATCCTGCGCACTACGGATGGTGGGTTGAATTGGTCCTATGTTGATCAAAACGTGGTAGAAGACATCAACATTACTGACTTTGAGTTTGCGAGTCCAGACAAGTTTGTCCTTTGTTATGCCGCCCCAAATGGAAACTTTGGATTCCTCGAGAGCACGGATCTGGGTGAAACTTGGGGCTTTGACATTGACTTGAGCACCTTCTTTTACCCCAACATTCACGGTGCTTATCTTTCCGATGAGGGGAGTGCTTACTTTGTAGGTGCTTTTGGAACACAAAACGATGAGCAAGGCTTCATCACCTCCTACCCTTCACCGCAAAATCTCACGGCAAATGAGGTGCTGAAAGACGTCCATGGTCATGGAAACACCATTTTTGCCGTGGGGAACAATGGAAGCATCCTTGCGCGTCCGGCCGTCGTAAGTTCAAGCGAAGCAATTGCACTTCAGCGAGACTTTGTTGTTTTTCCCAATCCAAATGAGGGCGTTTTTCATTTGTCTTATTTGAATTCCAATTGGACCCATTTCGAAGTTCTTATGGCTAATGGACAGCTCGTTTACCGTGGTAAGTTTACGGATGGAATCATCGGCAACGGCACGCTTAAAATCTCTGATTTACCTTCCGGACTTTACCATTTGAATTGCCATGGATCTGCGCTTTTTGAAAGCACCCGATTCATTGTGAAGTAAGATTCACTCTTGAAAACATATTGCTCAAGATTCGCTTTTTCTCAGAATGATGCTTGTATTTGAACAAGATCATCCCTTTTCGATAAATACTAGAAAAAACTTTGGCTCGTTCTTTGCCTTTCGGTAACTTGACAACTCATTTTTTAACTAATCACAATACAATGAAAAAAGTCAATTTGCTTACAGTTGCTGTCGCCTTGGTAGCTGTTTCTATTTCTTTTTTGGCATTTAAGCCTAGTCCTGCTGGAGCTTATGAGTTCAAATCATTCACGGTAATTGAATCCATCATTCCAAACGGATTGGGCCGTTCAAGAATCATCAACTCTCTTGAAACGAGAGATTACAAAGAGTTTACCTCTGTTCGTTCTGAGGAAGATAACTCAAGAAACAAGTCAAAAAGAGATGAAATCCGTGTGGATAATTTCGAAGAGACCAAAATCTTGAACTTCTACAACGTAGGTGGTATTCGTTTTCAAAACATTGCTGCAAATGACGCAATGATTGACAACAAAGTACAAAGCATGATGGACCAAGGTTGGGAAATTGTGAGCATCAATTCAGGTGTAGAGAGTGAAGCTGGTAAAGATGATGGTGAAGGGATCTACATCACTCGTTTCTATTTCAAAAGAGCACTCTAAAAAAAGCGTTCATATCAATCAAAAGGCGACTTTCGGGTCGCTTTTTTTGTACCTCCACTTTTCAATCTACATTTGGCAGATCTGCATCACGACTCCGTAAGAAAACGCAGCGCCATTTCATATCCTTTCAAGCCAAAACCGCCCAAAACCGCCTCGCAAGCACTGCCGGTTACAGTCTGTTGTCTGAACGACTCGCGAGCGTGGATATTGCTGATGTGTACCTCAATTTTACGACAAGGAACCGCATTCAAAGCATCGGCCAATGAAACGGAAGTGTGAGACAGTCCGCCAGGATTGATCAAAATGGCATCCATCTCAAAACCCGCTTTTTGAATGTAATCAATCAATTGTCCTTCGTGATTGCTTTGAAAAAATCGGAGGTCCAGCTCTTTGAATTTCGACTCCAAGCGTTTCAAGTAAGAATCAAAGGACTCCGCCCCGTAAACGCTGGGCTCTCTCAAACCGAGCAAATTCAAATTAGGACCGTTGATGATGGCAATGTTTTTCATTTCTCATTCAATGTTAAGATGGCGCTGAGCATTGACAAACAAAGCATTTCCAATGTGATCATACGCTTCGAAGAAGGTACTTGACTTATCTTGAATATCCCGATCATTAAAGCCCAAAACAGTGAGGTCTGCATCCTTACTTCGTTCATTGATAACATCTTTGAAATGGTTGCTCTCGGCTTGACGTATGAACTGAACATTTTTTGGGCTGATGGGCACTCTTCCACTCTCAATCAATTCCATCAAACGCGCTTCTTTTGCCTCCCGATCTTCATCGTTGAAGATGGTAAACACCGAAAGTTCAGCCTTCCTCCATTCAGGATGACCAAGCAACATGTAGCCCATCAAAATAATGAGGTTGGCGTTTTCAAAATCGGTGCTGGTAATCCAGAGGTGGATGTTCTTTTTCATCCCAAAACCGCGCATCGAACTTTTCAAAACACAAATGTCCAAAGAAGAAGCTTTCAAGATTCCAAAATTGCCAATCATGTGTTGAAGATTGGTTTGATCCATCTCTGGGTATTCAAAAAGAATCATGTTATTCCCCTTTCCCGAAACCCCCGGTAATTGAACTCCTTGAGCGATAGCACTGGTGTAAGATGGCGAAATGATGGTGTCCAAATAAACCCTCGAATTCACTCCCTCAGCAAGTTGAATGAGTCGCTTTCTAATCTTCCCCGACTCCTCCTTGGTGTCGCTGTTCAAGAATCCTTCGATAAAATGAATGTAGGTTCCGAAACCATAGCGGTACGCAATCCAGCGCACCATGTCGAACCCTGCTCGTCGCTCAAATCCATCGCTACTGATGCTCAAAATGAAGGGACGCCAACGTTCCTCATCGGGGTTTTGTTGGTCTCTTTTCTGTAAGGTGATTTGAAGTGTTCTCGTCACTTGAAAAATAATTCCTTTGAAAAGCTCAGCAATTCCTCGGGCTTCCTTTTTCCTCTTGCTGATCCAAATGTACATGAGTACCATCAATACAATGCTCGCCACGGCATAGGTGAAATTCATTTTGAACATGAGGTAGAAACAAAGGAGTCCGCCAAACAAACTCACATACCACTTGGACTTAAAATTGGGTCTGTAACTGGGGTCAGCAGCCATGTGTTCAAAAAAGCTAACCATACATATGGCCCCGTAGGTGAGCATGAAGAACATGGAAATGATCTCGGCTACAGCGTTGATATCATCCATCGAAACCACCACAAAACCAATCACCACAGTAATGATGCTCGCGTTGATGGGCTCATTGTCCTTATTTCTTCCTCGTCCCAACCAAAGACTCACTTTTCCGGGAATGATGGCATCAGCGCCAAGTGCTTGAAGTGTTCGCGGTGCAATCATGATGCTCCCCAAAGCAGAGCTCACAGCAGCACAGGCCAAGCCAATGGGGATAATCGGACCCCACACAGCAATTTTTTCCATGTACAGCTCGTCTTTCGCCAGTTCTTCCAAGGGGGCTGAGTAGTACAGTTTCAAAGCAACACAGATGTACACCACAATTCCGCAAACCGTGGCCCACAGTGTACCTTTGGGGATGCTTACCTTCGGATTCTTCAAATCCCCACTTAAGCCCAAACCAGCAGCAATTCCCGTGAACGCTGGAAAAATAAAAGTGAACACTTCAAAAAAGGTAAATCGTCGGATAGAAGTACTTACGCCGTTGTCTTCGTAGACCAGCATTTCGGGAATGCGGCTAAAAAAATCGGTCTCCCCTCCGTTGCCCGGACCACTTCCCAAGAAGAACATGCCAAGCGAGCCCAAAAGAATGGCTACTACCCCATACAATGCCTTCACCCCAACATTGGCGCCTTTGCTCAACATCAGCAAGGTAAGCAGGGCCATAAAGCCATAATTGACCATCCAAGCATCAATGTGCACTCCAAAACGCTCATCAATAAAAACCAATAGATCGCCACATGAACGGGTAAATGCGATGATGTAAAACGCCACAGAAATCGCCTGACTCAAAAACAAAGCTATCCCAATTGCCCCACCGATGTTCAAGCCAAACGACCTCGAAATCATGTAGTAGGCACCTCCGCCCTCTACTTTTTGATTGGTGGCAATCTCCGCAACTGCCATCGCTGTGGGAATAGTAACCAGATGCCCAATAAGGATGATCAAAAGCGTGAAAGCCAAGCCCACATGAGCAACGGCGTATCCGAATCGGAGGAAAAGAATGGCACCAAGAATGGTAGAAATGGCTGTCATAAAGACCGGAAGGGTCCCCATGGTGCGCTTTTGACTATCTAAACTCAAATTGAATCAGGTTCTAGGTTTGGGAAGGGAAGATAATAAACTCATCTGGCAATGGCGCAGGCAAGTTAATCCTTCACGTCAAGGGTTTCTCTCACCCAAGTGGTTTCTGTAATGGCGCGTTCGTTTTTGAAATAATAGATGCCCGTTTTCGAGATCACCTTGCGGTAGAGGTCCACCATATTCCCCCGCTTCACCGTACGCTCAATCACCATCTTGTTGCCTTGCTCATAGGAACGTTCTTGCACCCCTTCTTCCAGATCTTCAGCTCCTTCAGGCAAGATGTATTCCTCCGGAGTTTTATTGCTACCGGCGTCTTTTTCGAAGAGTGCTTTGCGCGCATCGTAATTTCTCAAGCGCGACTCTTCAGCATTTTCAGCCAAAAAGAATTCTTGATTTTCCTTTTCTTGCTCAATCTCGTAGCTCTTTTCTTCTCGAAGTGCCTCTTTTCCTACGGGAATGGACTCCAAAGTGTTTTTTTCTTTTTCGCTGGCATCGCTGGAAGAAGCTCTCCG
>CAZYPV010000015.1:0-2098 GCA_964649515.1 uncultured Comamonadaceae bacterium
TTTTTGAACGGACCTTCAGGCCAATAGGATTGTAGCTCAGAGAACAGGTATTTGTTTTCATCCACTGATAACCGACCCTCCAAAATAAGTTCATAGGTACGTGCAAAATGCAGAGAAGTAATCACTGTTTTGTAGGTGTTACTTTCCATTTTCATTTCGATGATGCTTTTACCAATTGATTTGCCAACTGAAGCGCCAACGCTCTCAATTCCTCCTGTTGCTGCTCATTAAAAATAGGGCGGTATTGCGTTTCACCCCCAAATACTGACTTCTCCTCGTCCACCTGACTGTCCGTAAGCAAGGAAGCGATGGTTTTAATTTTCTCAATAAGCATCTTATCATCCTCTCGCGCTTCTTCCTTGATCAGCTTTTGGTTTACCGAAAACTCTTTTTCTTGAAGTTCGAGCTGTTTCAAAGCGGTATCATGTATTTTTTGATCATTTTCCTGGTTTTTTGATGAAAGGATGTTTGTTGTCATAGATGAATTTGATTTAAAAATTTGATCGAAATGTTTCATTCATAGCTACTTGAAAACTGAGCAATCAATTCTATTGAGAACCTTGTGCATATTCTTGAATGATTTGAAAAATGATGATCACCCAAAAAACAGGTGCCAAAAAAAACAGCATCCAGCGCTCCCTGTTCGTAAACGGGTTTCCACCAGCGGTGCAGATATCATCGAGCACAAAAGCACAGCAGCATGAGAAAAAGAAGTAAGTTAAGATTGCTATCAACATAGTATTATCATTTTAATTTAACATTTTCTCTCCCAGCTTCCATCGCCATTTACATAAGTCATAACGCTCCTCTCCTCCTTTTCGTATTTCGTAATGAATGCTTGCGGGGCTGAATGCGGTAAATCCTGTGGAACTATGAAGTTAGTGCTGTTAGTACTCGGTCCAAAACAACACACACATTCCCACAAATCACCTTTGCAATCCACATTTCGCACTTCAATCTCACCTTCGTGAATTACGACCACCATCTTACAAACCATTTTAGGAAGGGCTTGAAGCGCAGAGTGCACTGTTCGGGAGAACATTTGTTTTCTTAATTTAGAAAGTCGCTTAAAGCTTGAGCGCAATAAGATTGAAAGTTCTAAAGCATCTTCACTCGTCAGTTCTTTCAAGCCATTTGCATGACGCATACACCAAATGTTCAAATCTGACTGTTCAGGCTCACTGCTCCCAAGGAACACACAAGACTCCCTCAACTCTTTCAAGGGAAACTTTTTCTTATCATACTTTGGAGAAAGTACCTGAGTGAAGAAAATGCTTGTCCCACAGTGCAAAGTTTCTTGATGATCGCTCAGAAATTGACCCAACAAAGAGTGGCTCGAATGAGATAAATGGAGTGAGTGAAAATATTGTTGATGAATCGTCATTCCTCAAAAGTTGAGGAAAATTGTCAAATAATAAAATTTATAATTCTTACTTCAGAAAATAGCCTCCAAATCTTCGGTGAAATATTTTAGCAAAACATCATGTTGAGAACCCAAAACTCCCGTCCATTTCAACGCGCAAGTCCACAGCTAGTGTATTTCAAATGACCTAAATCCTACCCATGCACCCGCGCCACTTGCAAAACAATAAAGATTGCAAGGAAAATGGCATATTGATAACGCAACCAAAGCAATTTGCTTCCCTTACTTCCTTTTTGATTGAAGTACCTATTGACCAGTGCAGCCCCTAATGCGGCTAACGCAAAACCCGCAATGATATCAGCAAGTACGAGATAATCTTCGGGCTTGTTTTTCAGTAAGAGAAAGATAAAACTCAGCACGAGGAGGAAAAGCGAATAAACGAGAAACCCTCTTGCGAGAAGTGTTGTTCCTTGGAGTACATTTTTGAGGTCTGCAAGAGGCCAAAAAACCCAAATTGATAATAGAATCATGGTCAAGGAATGCGGAAACCCCACAACTTTTGCCACAAATAGCACAAGAAGGGATATGATTAGGTGTCCGTACAAACTTAATCCACGACCTTCATCATTCACATAGAAAACGATTTGACTCAATATTGATTGGCTAAACGGCATTATTTCAGGATTTTGATGGAATTTAATAATTTTTTTTGAATTGACTTTCTCCCCCGCTGCC
>CAZYPV010000015.1:2198-11797 GCA_964649515.1 uncultured Comamonadaceae bacterium
AAGTCGAAGGCACCAAACTCCGCCTCAATCTCATCAAAACGCTCAAACAATAAGGTCGGCTCCATCTCGGTAACCAAGGCCATGCGGTATTCTTTAAAATGAGGGATACCTTTGAAATAATTAGCATAGTGGCGACGCATTTCAACAATGCCCAAACGATCGCCTTTCCACTTGATCGACATTTCCAAGTGTTGGCGTGCGGCCTTGATTCTATCGAGAACCGTTGCTGTTGGCAAATGCTCTCCCGTATTTAAGAAGTGCTTGATTTCATTGAAGATCCAAGGATTTCCGATACTGGCCCTACCGATCATGATGCCGTCCACTTCATAGCGGTTTTTGTATTCCAGAGCTTTTTCTGGCGTGTCGATATCTCCATTCCCAAAAACAGGAATGTGCATGCGCGGATTGTTCTTCACGGCAGAAATCAAGGTCCAATCGGCTTCACCTTTGTACATCTGCTTGCGCGTTCTTCCGTGAATGCTGATGGCTTGGATGCCCACGTCTTGAAGCCGTTCAGCCACCTCAACGATGTACTTACTATTGTCGTCCCAACCCAAACGGGTTTTCACGGTAACGGGCAAAGAGGTGGAATTCACAATCTCCTTGGTCATGGAAACCATCTTGGGAATGTCTTGCAAAATTCCGGCTCCGGCTCCTTTGCAGGCGACCTTTTTTACCGGACAACCATAATTGATGTCGATAATGTCAGGATTACTCGCTGCGGTGATCTCCGTGGCTTGTTTCATCGATTCAATCTCTGAACCGAAGATTTGGATTCCGATGGGGCGCTCATACTCGAAAATATCGAGTTTCTGAACACTTTTAGCCGCATCTCGAATGAGTCCTTCCGAAGAAATGAACTCCGTGTACATCAAATCCGCACCGTGTTGCTTGCACAGGGCGCGGAAAGGAGGGTCGCTCACGTCCTCCATGGGAGCGAGAAGCAGCGGAAAATCTCCTAAATCTATGTTTCCTATTTTTGCCATCCGAGGAATTGCCTCAACTTTGTGCAAAGTTACGAAAACCCCATCCAATGCGTCGCGTATTTGAATCCTTCCCGCTCTCCTTTCGATTTGTCTTCATCGTGCCCCTCATTGTGGTGGGCTATGTGGTGGGAATGCTGGTAGGTATTTTGGGCTGTATGGCCTACGGTTACGGTCCGCAAGAGGCCATTGATTTGCTCAGTGATTTTCAAAACACCAGCGATGTGGGCATTTTGCGAATTCTCCAAACGGCCTTTCAACTGGGTGGTTTTCTGCTTCCTGCCTTCTTTTTTGTTTGGATGTTTGGCCGCTCATCGGTGAACGAATACATGCTGCGCAAACCCAACATTACTTGGCTTTTGGTTCCCCTCATCACAATTTTAAGCTTGCCCATCATGGAAGTTCTGATCAACTTCAACCAAAAGATGATTCCCGCAAGCAGTTCTTGGGGTGCTGCTTTGCGCGAACAGGAAGCCGTAGCCGAAAGCATGATGGAACAGCTCCTCGCCATGGACGGAACAGGCGATCTATTGCTCATGCTCGTCATTGCAGCTGTTGTTCCTGCCATTGCAGAAGAGTTTTTGTTTCGTGGATTGATTCAGAACCAATTGAGTAAATGGACCAAAAATGTGCACTTGGGGATCTGGATCAGCGCCATCTTATTCAGCGCCATCCACATGCAGTTTTTGGGGTTCTTTCCACGACTGGTTTTGGGGGCGCTTTTTGGCTATCTGGTGATCCACACTGGGAGCATTTGGACGGCAGTTCTGGCCCATTTTTTAC
This sequence comes from uncultured Comamonadaceae bacterium, assembly GCA_964649515.1. Lineage (GTDB taxonomy): Bacteria > Bacteroidota > Bacteroidia > Flavobacteriales_D > Sanyastnellaceae > CALKGK01. The sequence goes on from CAZYPV010000015.1 coordinate 3,965, forward strand.
ACAATGCTTTCAGTGTGTTTGGGCTCTATTACCTTCAGCACAATCCCACACTAACCGAAGAACAACTCGAACAAGTGGGGACTCAACCGCTGCAATTGGTGTTCATTCTTTTGGCCTTGGGCATTATTGGCGGGGCATTCATGAAGAAAAGTCAATGGCCCAAATGGAAAGCAGCATACCTTGCTAACCCTGTGAAGCCTTTAACCATGCCTCCGCAAACACCAGATCATCAGGAGTAGTCATCTTCACATTCTCTCGATTTCCTTCTACGAGTTGTATTTTGTGTCCGAAAGCCTCCACCACGGAAGCATCATCGGTAAACTCTTCTTTATATGTTTGTTGGTAAGCTTCGCGAAGCATACTCAAAGCAAAGCATTGAGGAGTTTGTACCAATCTGAAATCGGAACGGTCTTCTGCAATGGAAGACGTGCCATGAACTTTTCGGATGCTATCCACTAAGGTCACCACGGGGATGGCCGCTCCTTGTTCTTCGGCCATGGTAAAGCAACGTTCAATGCACGCTTTTGAAGGGAAAGGACGTACTGCGTCGTGTACAGCTACCACTCCTTCTTCGGCTTTTACAGCGTCCAAGCCATTTTTAACGGAGTGAAAACGCTCAGCACCACCGTCCACCACGGCTACAGGATGATCGAAATGCTGTTCTCGACATTGCTCATGCCAAAAATCAACATAATTGGGATGCATCACCAAGACAATCTCCAGCTCGGGATAGACCGACAGGAATTGATCCAAGGTATGAAACAGCAGCGGTTTTCCGTTCAGCTTCAAAAACTGCTTGGGGATAGCGGTACGCATGCGAGTCCCTGTTCCTCCGGCTACTACAATGAGGGCTTTCTTCATTCAGCTAAAATAAAAGAACCCTCATGGACCGAGGCCAATGAGGGTTCCAAATAAATCATTTCGCTACGAATTCAATTATTTCGCAGCCGCATAGCGTTTTGCTACCTCATCCCAATTGATCACATTGAAAAATGCCGAGATGTAGTCTGGGCGACGGTTTTGGTAGTTCAAGTAATATGCATGTTCCCAAACGTCAAGACCAAGAATGGGTGTTCCTTCGCAACCAACACCGGGCATCAAAGGGTTATCTTGATTTGCAGAAGAGCAAACTTCTAACTTTCCGTCACTGTTCACACAAAGCCATGCCCAACCAGAACCAAAGCGCGTTGCAGCAGCAGCGGCAAATTTTTCTTTGAAGGCGTCATAAGAGCCGAAAGTAGCATCAATGTCTGCCGCTAAGTCTCCACTTGGGTTTCCACCACCGTTGGGCGACATCACTTCCCAGAACAAGCAGTGATTGTAGTATCCGCCTCCGTTATTTCTCACAGCGGCATTGTCTGTTCCTTTAGCACAGATCTCTTCAATGCTCATGCCTTCCATCGCTGTTCCTTCGATGGCTGCATTCAATTTAGAAGTATATCCAGCGTGGTGTTTGCTGTGGTGAATTTCCATTGTTCGAGCGTCAATGTTCGGCTCCAATGCGTCGTAAGCGTAAGGTAGTTTAGGGAGTTCGAAAGCCATAATAAACTGTGTTTTTCGTGTGTATATTAATTTAATTGTTCTTGTGCGTCCAACACTTGCTGACCCAAAAGGTTCAATTTCCCATCGGTCACAATGTACTGGTCGTATTGATTGATCACGTCCAAAGCGACGCGATAAATATTATCGTCTTCAAGCAAAACGCGGTAATACGCTTCTTCCCCGAATTGATTTCTTGCAATATAGGCCATGATTCGCAGTTGAATCACTTTCTTGCTTCTTTCGATTCCAAAACGGTCTTTCACAATTCCGTCTTGTTCTGCCATCGCGTAGAATTCTTCCAAATCTTCGTTGCTCAAAGTAAAGTTAGCCAGGAAGTCGTTCACGTCCTCATACTTTTCAAGTGCTGTACGCTCACGTTCAACATACTCAAATCCATAACGTCTGAAGCTACCACTGTATGAAAGTTCTGTTAAATACGCGCTTCCGCCTACAGTATCAATGGGTACAAAGATGTCTGGCATGATTCCACCACCTCCATAAACAATGCGTCCTTCCGGAGTTCTGTATTGCAAACTATCGGCAAACTGGATGCTATCAGCACTCATCAATTCTCCGTGGTCAAAGCGATCGTAGTAATCGTTCTCATAATCTACTCCTTCTCCGTACGGTTTTTGAATGGACCGGCCTGTTGGGGTGTAGTATCTGGCCACTGTGAGGCGCAGTGCTGATTCATCGGGCAAGGCAATTTCATTTTGAACGAGGCCTTTTCCGAAAGACCTTCTTCCTACGGTAATCGATCGGTCTTGATCTTGCAAGGCCCCCGCTAGGATCTCACTGGCACTGGCACTTCCTTGGTTGATGAGCACCACCACATCCATGTCTCTAAACCGGCCATTGACCCTGCTTTTGTAGTCTCTTCTAGGGTCGTTTTTTCCTTCGGTGTACACAATCAATTGTCCGCTATCCAAGAATTCCTCCACCATTGGGATGCAAGAATTAAGGTAGCCTCCTCCGTTCCCTCGCAGGTCGATCATGAGTTTTTTCGCTCCTTGGGCACTCAATGAATTCACTCCATCCATGAACTCTTCGTAGGTGTTTTTCGCGAAACGAGTAATTTTTATGTAGCCCACTTCATCGCTCACCATGACCGACGCGACCACAGAATAAATGGGAATGCGATCGCGCACAATTTGAAATTGAAGGAGTTCGTCGTTGTTGCGTCGTTGAATACCCAAGTTCACCAAAGTGCCTTTTTCACCTTTGAGCAATTTCATCACTTTGTCATTGGTTAAGCCTTTCCCAGCGATGTTTTCACCATCCACCTCCACAATCCGGTCGCCCGGAGCAATTCCAGCGCTTTCACTTGGGCCTCCCTCGATGGGATTCACCACCATAAGCGTATCTCTCTGGATCATGAACTCCACGCCAATGCCCTCGAAATTTCCCTCCAAGGGTTCTTGCATCGAGGCCATTTCTTCTGGGGAGATGTAATAGGAATGCGGATCGAGTTTTTCCAGCATGCTTCGAATAGCATCGTCAATGAGTGCCTTTTTCTCTACGGAATCCACATACATTTCATCGATTTTGTTGATGATGTTCACCAACTTATTGGGATTGTCTTCGTTGCTCGAACCGGGAACCAATGGAGCTCCGTTAGAACTGAGGAAAGAACCTGCATATATCCCAATAATCAGGAATAAAGCGCAAATAAAAGGGAACATCAAAGAACTTGTGCTCTTCTTTGCGCCATTGTTGGTGTACTGATCAATGCGATCGCTCATACTTAGGGTTGTTCAATTTGTACCACTTCTATTCCTGACTTCTTCAAAAAAGTCACACCGCTGATGTCCTTGTAAGCCACAGAATAAACGACCCGCTTAATTCCGGCTTGGAGGATCATCTTTGCGCAATCTTTGCAGGGCGAAAGGGTAATGTAGAGGGTACCATTTTCAGCACTGTTGTTCGACCGCGCAATTTTGGTGATGGCATTGGCTTCTGCGTGCAGCACATACCAATGCGTACTTCCTTCATCATCTTCACAAGCATTGGGGAATCCACTGGGGGTCCCGTTGTACCCGTCTGAGATGATCATACCATTCCGAACAATCAAAGCCCCAACTTGTTTTCGGGTGCAATGAGATAAGGTGGCCCATTCTGACGCCATACGAAGGTATGCACGGTCGTATCGCTCTTGTTTCTCCTGATCTTTGTATGTCAGTGCCTCTTGCTCCATTGAAAAAGCTCAAATTTAACAAGTCGTGAAAGAAAACGCTTGGTCTTTCAAGGAAATTGACAAAATTTGACACACCGTGAATCTCAAACCCAACATATTGCGTCTGCTTTTTGTCCTCCTTTTGTTTGGATCAACTGGAGCTTTGGCGCAGGAGTTCCCCATTCATCATTTCGGTGTTGCGGAGGGTTTACCGGCTGACGGAGTGTATGATCTTCTTCAAGACCGGTCTGGATACCTTTGGGTTGCTACGGAAGGCGGTGGTTTGGTGCGGTTTGATGGGCGAAACTTCGAAGATTTGGATGCCCCTGAAGCCTTGAATTCTGCCAACGTTCGCTGTTTGTTCGAAGATCATCTAGGAGTGATTTGGGCGGGAACGGCGGAACATGGGGTCTTTTGTTTTGATGGAACGGTTTGGCGAACGTTCAACCAGGGCCTTCCCGATCTCCACATTCGAAGTTTTACCGAAGACCATTTGGGACAACTTTGGGCGGCAAGTTTGGGTGGTGGAATTGCGATTTTGGACGAAAAAGCGAGGAACTTTAAGGTCAAAACCATCCGATCTTGGTCGGCACTCCAAGACCCTTTGATGCTGGGGTCGGCCGTTCGTTGTTTATTGCGAAACGAGGATGAAGTTTGGATGGGAAGCGACAACGGTCTTTTTGTTCATCGACAAAATCAAATTGAAAAAGTAAAGCTCAAGCCCGCGCTTGAAGACAAAATTTTGTGTGCGTTCAAACACGAAGAGGTGCTTTATTTCGGAACCGAAAACGGGCTAATCGTTTGCGATGAGTTGGGAGTGCATCGACTCCATCACCCACAAATCGATCAGCGCAGAATACGCAGCATTGCGGTGGATGCTCATGGTGATTTGTGGTTTGGAACATCAAAAGGGGCGGTTCAAATGCGCATCAACCCGAAAAAAGAACTCGAATTTGTGAGCGAATTGAGGAAGGAGAACGGTTTGGACAATGACCGTATTCGAAAAGTGCTTCTCGATCGATCAAACACCTTGTGGTTTGGCACCTATTTTGGCGGTATTTCCCAACTCACGGGAGAATCGTTGATGAAGTTTTCGCGAAGCAATAATTTTCCGGAAACCTACATTACTGCTTTTGAAAGAGTGGACGACAGTACTCAGTTTATTGGAACTTTCGAAGGGAGCATTTTTTGGGTGAGGAACGGGAAGGCGGAGCGCTTATATCAATCATCCAACAAAAACCCCGAGAATCCTGTTCTTGATTTCTTGAGGAAAGACCGAGAGGTACTGGCCTTGGTGAAGCATGATGGTCTTCTTCGCTTGTCCCAAAAAGGAGATGTTCAAAACCTGTTTCCCGCCCGGGGAGAAGAGGTGGCTTATTTTGAATTTAAGGAAGTCTTGTATCTCGCCCAAGAACGTGAAATCCTCGATCTTAAGGGCACGCCCATTTTTCGTTTGGGGATCGATGAGTCTTGGAAAATACGGGGGGCGGAGGAACATGGAGAACACCTCTTGCTTTTTTGCAATGATGGAATTCGAATTCTTCGGGGCGATTTGAACCGCTCATCCAAATTTGAACTCCTGCCCAAAACTGCGGGAAAAGACATCACTTGTTCAAGTTTAAGCCCCAGTGGGAGTTTGTGGTTTGGAAGTGCGGGTGAAGGCCTGATTCGTTGGGATGGAGAAGAGGTCCAGGTCTTCAAGAAATCCAGTCAGCTCCCCGATTTGCACATTCATAGCATCGCTTGTGATGACGAGGGGAACTTATGGGTATCAACCAAGCAAGGAGTGAGCTTTTTGGAATTGGGTCCGGATGAATCGTTCATCCTCAGCGCACAAAAAATCAATGCGGGAATCAAGGGATATGCAGCCGCAAAAAGCATGAGTGTGGATGCTGATGATCAACTTTGGATGGGAAGTACCAACGGATTGTATTGCTACAACAGTAAGGGAAGGTTCAAAAACCCTGCAGCACCCGTGCTTCATTTATCTGCCCCTCGTCTCTTTTTTGAACCCTTGGAACAAACAATTGTGGGCGCTTCACCAACAAAGCTCCTCCTCGATCACGATGAAAACCATCTAACTTTCGACTATAAAGCTTTGGACCTCGGGCAAAAAGAACCCATTCACTACCAATACAAACTAGAAGGTTCAGGGCTGAATTGGCAGAACACGTCTGACGAGAGCATGACCTTCACAGGCTTGCCTCCAGGAGCGTATCGTTTTCTCCTTCGTGCGCAAAACAGTGATGGAATATGGAGTGAAGAACCCCTCGCCTTTGCCTTTGAAATTAGTCCGCCCATTTACCTCCGTTGGTGGTTCATTGCGCTTGTTGTCCTATTTCTGGTGAGCCTCATCACCTTCATTGTTCGTCAAAGAATTGCCGCCCTCGCTCGTCAGCGCGACTTTCTCAACCGAAAAGTAAAAGAACGCACTGCCGAATTGAATGAAGCCAAGAACAAGAGCGAGGAACTCTTACTCAACATCCTCCCCCAAGAAACGGCCAACGAACTCAAAGCGAAAGGTAAGGCGCAAGTGAGAAAGTACCAAAACGCGAGTGTCTTGTTCTCTGATTTCAAAGGATTTACCAAGATGAGCGAGCAAATCAGTTCTGAAGAATTGGTCGCTACTTTGGACACCATATTTCAGCGTTTCGATGTGCTGTGTGACGCTCACGGGGTTGAAAAAATCAAGACCATTGGCGATGCTTATATGTGCGCCTCTGGAATTCCTTTGGAGCAAGAAGATCATGCAGATCGTATGGTGGCTTTTGCTTTGGACATGAAGAAAACCATGTTGGAGGTGAACGCTCAACTGAAGAAAAATCAATTGCCGGAGTGGAACATTCGCATTGGAATTCACAGTGGACCGCTCGTTGCCGGAGTTGTGGGGAAGAAAAAGTTTGCTTATGATATATGGGGAGATACGGTCAACATTGCCGCACGGATGGAAAGCAGCAGTGAAATTAACCGGGTAAATGTGAGCGAGTCCACCAAGCGATTGATTGAGGGAAAATTCGAGCTCCATCACCGCGGAAAGATTGAGGCAAAGAACAAGGGCGCCTTAGAAATGTATTTTGTAGAAGAAAAACAATCATGAAAGTATACACGAAAACGGGAGATGAAGGAACGACGGGGCTCATTGGCGGAACCCGGGTACCCAAAGACCACGTCCGCATTGAAGCCTACGGTTCGGTGGATGAATTGAACGCCCACATCGGTTTTCTCCGGGATCAGGAGGGAATGCAAGCTTACCAAAAGCGTTTGGTTGAAATCCAAGAACAGCTCTTTACCATGGGAAGTCATTTGGCCAACGACCCTGAAAAGTCCAAAATGAAATTGCCAGAGTTTTTGGATGAATACACGGAAGCTTTGGAACACGATATTGATGCCATGGAAGAAGATTTACCGGCCATGACCAACTTTATTCTTCCTGGCGGACACCCGAGTGTTTCGGTGTGTCACATTGCGCGCTGTGTGTGCCGACGAGCAGAAAGGGCAACCATTGCACTTCATCATTCGTCAAGCATAAACACAGGCTTGATGGTTTATTTGAACCGATTGAGTGATTACTTGTTTGTTCTTTCACGCAAGATTGCACAGGACCTTGGAGCCGAAGAAACACCTTGGAAACCGAGGGGCTAGTGCAGTGATTTGATAAACAATAGCTTAAGCTGAATAAATTGAAGTTGCGAGTGTAGATTAAAATTCTACTTTTGCAAAATTATTATAGAGACCTAATAAAATTGGTGTTATGTATTGGACTTTAGAACTTGCGTCTTATTTGGAAGATGCACCATGGCCAGCAACAAAAGATGAGTTGATTGATTTCGCAATGAGAACTGGAGCTCCATTGGAAGTAGTTGAAAACCTTCAGCAAATTGAAGATGAGGGAGAAAGCTTTGAAACGATCGAAGATATTTGGCCAGATTACCCTACGAAGGAAGACTTCTTCTTCAACGAGGACGAGTATTAATGATAAATCGTGAAAAACGTATCGAAAAGCCATCACGCTAAGCGTTGATGGCTTTTTTTATTTTGTGTCCCCTTTTTTAAAATACCATAAATGGATTTCTGCTTGAGTACCAATAGATGTAGAGTAACCTAATGTTCTCAGCACC
>CAZYPV010000015.1:11897-37396 GCA_964649515.1 uncultured Comamonadaceae bacterium
CTCAGCACCCATATGGTGAATTCAGTTTTATCTCTTGCGACATCACTAAACAGCCCGCGCTAGCGTCTAAACAGTGGCGCAAGCAACCTCAACCGGCGAAGCCATTCAACCAAACTCCGTACTCAGGAAATACATCTTCACTACTTCCTCAACGAAGCACAAAACGCAGTGTTTGTCTGCTTTTCTGCTCCATCAACACTTCTCTGTTTCCTGTTAAGGCACGAACGGTAGCATCGTCATAATGCCGAATAGTGAGCAAATCCAAACCATCGTTGTATTTCACTTCGTAAGCCACTTGCAGCATGTCCCTCAAAGCTTTCACCAGCGCTTCGTCTTGATCCACCACAATCGAAAAACTAATGGCCGAATTTTGCATCATGTTGACCCGGAGTCCGCTCTCTGAAATCATCTCAAAAATATCGCTCAAGTTTTTTTCCACGATGAAACTGAAGTCCCTCGATTTGATGGACAGCAGCACCTGATTGGGTTTGAAAATGTACATGGGAACCAGTGTATCGTAATCGCTAGTAGCATCGATTACCGTTCCCGGCAAACTGGGATCACTGAAGCTTTTCACAAACAACGGAATGTTTTTGTTTTGCAGGGGCTTCAGGGTTTTGGGGTGAATAACAGATGCACCGTAATAACTCAACTCAATGCACTCGTTATAAGAGATGTGGGGCAATTGCACCGTGTTATTGAACCACTTGGGGTCGGCATTCAGCATGCCGGGAACATCTTTCCAAATGGTCACCGATTGCGCGTTGAGCAAGTAGGCGATGATGGCCGCTGAAAAGTCAGAACCTTCCCTTCCAAGCGTACTCATGTTGCCCAATTTTGACTGCGCAATGAAGCCCTGTGTGATGATGGTTCTCGTAGTATCTTCTTCCAAGTGGGCAAGCAGAATGTCGGCAGATTTTTGACTCCGTTCCCAGTCGATTTCCGCGCGGCGATGATCGTTGTTCGTTTTGATGACGTTGCGCACATCCACCCACTCCACATTCAATCCATCGCGCTCGAGGTGGGCACAAATGAGCAATGTAGAAAGCACCTCTCCCATCCCCACTACGCGATCATACTCCAAAGCGTGGTTGGTGCTCAAAGGTTTGGCAAAATCTTCTTCCATTTTCGTCAAGGCCGACTCAAAATCAGAAAAAAGTGCACCATCACTCACTTCCAAGTCACTCGCAATGGACAAATGAAAGTTCGCCACCTTCTCAAATGCCGGTCTCCAATCCAGCATCTCCAATCTCAGTCGATGCACCTCTTCAAGCATGTTCGTGGTTTTCCCCATCGCTGAGAACACCACTACTTTGCGTTCTTGTGCTTCCGACTTAAGAATCCTACCCACATTTCGAATTGCCACTGCATCGCCAACGGATGCGCCTCCAAACTTATATACCTTCATTTTTTCTGACCGTATTCTCTTTTGCTCTTCGGGATTTCAGTGCCTTTTGTGTTTTGACCTTGGCGTCCTTCCACCCCGAGCAGTTCGTTCATTTTAATCTCATGCTGCAATTCAACCAATCGTTTTCCATCTCCACCCCGTATTTTTTGTAAAACGCAATGGCCGATGCATTCCAGTCCAAAACCTGCCAGTGGAAACGCCTCACGCCCTCCATCTTTGCAATCTCCAACAGTTCATCAAAAAGGGCTGTTCCCACACCTTTTCGTCGAAAGCGCTCGCTCACCACCAAATCTTCCAAATACAAAGACTTCCCTTTCCAAGTGCTGTAACGATGGTAATACAGGGCAATGCCCATGCATTCACCATTATCATTTTCAGCAAGTAAAAACGAGAAACGCGCATCTTTTCCGAAGCCGTCTCGAAGCAAGTCGTTTTCATCGATTTCCACCTCATCACCCGCCTTTTCAAAAACTGCCAACTCCTTGATTAAACTGAGGAGCGCGGGAACATCTTCTTCTTTACCCAATCGAATTTGCATGGAATAAAGCTAGGAATGAAATCCATGCCGTTGAAAACAATTTAAATTACATCTTCACCGTCCATTGTTTGAATGTAGTTTTCTACCATGAATTTTATCGATGCAATTTTAATCATCCCATTGCTGTGGGCGGCTTACAAGGGGTTTAAGAAGGGACTCATTATTGAAGTCTTTTCACTTCTCGCTCTATTTGCTGGTATTTATGGGGGAATTCACTTCTCTGATTTTGCTGCAGACCTGCTTCGAGACCATTTCAACTTGAAAGAACAATACCTACCGGCGCTGTCCTTTGCTCTGACTTTTATTGGTGTTATTGTCTTGGTTTACTTCTTAGGGAAGATGGTTGAAAAGGTGATCAACATGGCCGCCATGAAACCCTTGAACAAGATTGCCGGAGCGGCCTTTTCGCTTTTGAAATATGGCTTGATCATGAGTATTGTTTTGGGCTTTCTGGTTCCCGTAGCAAAAAACCTCGATCTCGTAAAAAGGGAAACCCTGCGAGAGTCCTTGCTTTTGGAGCCCGTCCAGAATCTGGCTTTGGTACTCATTCCCGCCATCAAGGACAGCGATTTTTATACCTCCTTGAACGGAACAAAATTGGAGCAAGTGAAGGATCAAGTTCTCGATGATCTCAGAGAACACATTCCCGGGAATTAGCCTTAAGCGATCAAATCGGCCTCCATGGCATCAATCACCCTGTTCAAACTTGAACGCTGGTCTTCATAAGGCATTTCGGGATTAAATGGTCGGCACAAACTGAAGTAAAATTTGATCTTGGGTTCAGTTCCTGATGGTCGGGCAGTTACTACTCCTCCTCCTTCTAATCGGAATTGGATGACATTTGAGCGTTCACTTGACAGAGGTGCTTTTCGTCCATCCACGAAGGTGCGCTCTCCTGTTTTGAGATCATCCAAGGCCTCTATTTTAATCCCACCCAAGCGCTCGGGGGCATCATTCCGAAACCCTTCCATCATCTCAGCAATGGCTTTTTTTCCTTCGATCCCTTCTTTTTTGAGCGATACGAGTCGTTCTTGCCATACTCCAAACTCCCGATGCAAATGCTCGAGCAATCCGTAAGCACTGCCGTAGTTTTCCTTGGCCCACACCGCCATCTCAACAATGGCCAATGCTGAGGTTACGGCATCTTTGTCTCTCACAAAATCGCCCAACATATAGCCGTAGCTTTCTTCTCCTCCAACAATAAATTTTCCTCGTCCTTCCAAGGAGCGAATGACCGCCGCAATGTTCTTAAACCCTGTGAGGGTTTCTTCAACCCCAACGCCATAGTGCTCCCCAATGGTTCTGAAGAGCTCACTCGTCACCACTGTTTTTGCAACAAATCCATTGTGGGGTATCGCATTTCGTTGCTTCATCACCTCCAAAACATAAAACATCAGCATGGCTCCCGTTTCATTCCCGTTGAGCAAAACCAAGTGATTGGAGTGGTTTCGAACGGCAATTCCCACGCGATCAGCATCCGGGTCGGTACCCAGCACCAACGCTGCACCGGTCTTTTCTCCCAGCGCTAGTGCCATTTCCATGGCCGATTTTTCTTCGGGGTTGGGCGAACTTACTGTGGGGAAATTTCCATCGGGTTCGGCTTGTTCTTTGACTTCATACACGGCTTCAAAACCAAGACTTCTCAAAGCAGCAGGGATGAGTTGTCCGCCAGTGCCGTGCAGAGCAGTGAAGACCATTGGCGTTTGGAGGGCGTTTGGAGAAAAAGAAGGTTTGAGGAGTGCATTTTTACTTGCTTCCATGAAGGCATCATCCATCGCTTTGCCCAAATAACTAACTCCAGTTAAATCCTCTTGTCTGAGCACCTCACTGGGAGATTTCACCTTTCTCACTTCGGCGATGATGGCAGCGTCTTGGGGCGGTACAATCTGGGCACCATCTTTCCAATACACCTTGTATCCGTTGTATTCCGGCGGGTTGTGACTAGCTGTGATGACGATACCCGCTGTGCATTCTAATTCCCTTACAGCGAAACTGAGCACGGGAGTTGGACGCAATTCTTCAAAAAGAAAAACCTCAAATCCGTTCGCCAAAAATACTTGAGCACTCACCTCAGCGAAAAACCGGCTGTTGTTTCGAGAATCATAAGCAATGGCAATTTTCCAAGCCTCTTGGTTCACTTCATTTTTGGTGTAGTTGGCCAAACCTTGGCTTGCCATGGCTATGGTGTATTGATTCACTCGATTTCGACCAACCCCCATCTTTCCGCGCATGCCACCAGTACCAAATTCCAAATCGGTGTAGAACGCATCCCAAAATTCGGGAGAAGCAGCCTCCATCAAGCTTTGAGTTTCTTTTTGGGTTTTTGCATCAAAAGGATCTTTGGTCCACTCCGCAGCCTTTTCCAGTATTGCTTGTTTATCCATGGTGCTTTTCATCTTCACAACAACGGCTCAGGGCCTGCTGCCATGTGTAATTTGGAAGCGTAAAAGTACGCCTTAATTTATCAGTACTCAATAGCGAAAAAGGAGGGCGTTTGGCTTGGGTGGGAAAGGTTTCAGAAGAAACAGCACGCAGGTCCACATGCAAATCGAACACCTCAAAAATCATCCTGGCAAACTCAAACCAACTGGCTTTTCCATCGTGACGATAATGGAAAATTCCTTGAACTTGTTTTTCCTTGGACTGCTCGAGGATGCGCAAGAGGTCCTCTGCCAAAATTCCTGCATAGACCGGACTCGACACTTGATCATTGACCACCTGAATATCATCCCTCGTTTTCGCCAAGTTCCTCATCGTATTCAAAAAATTCTTCCCTAAAAAGTCGTACAACCAAGAAACCCGAACAATCAAAGATTCGGGGTAAGCACTCAACATTGCCCGTTCTCCCGCAGCCTTACTTTCTCCATAAACATTGATCGGGTTGACATGATCGGCTTCCGTATAGGCTTCAGTATTTGTTCCGTCAAACACATAGTCTGTACTGAGATGGAGGAGTTGAATTCCATGTTTGGCACAGATCCGAGCCAGCTCTTCAGCCCCTGATTCATTGCTTCTAAAAGCCAGCTCTCGTTCTGATTCTGCCAATTCAACGTTGGTATATGCCGCACAATTGATCACCGCTTGCACCTCTGATTGAAGGAGATAGGCCTCCATTTGTTTGCTGTTTCCAAGATCAAAAGACGACCTAGACAACACAATGAGCTCGTGTTCGGGCTTCGATGTTCTTAAAAAAGCTTGGCCCAGTTGACCTGAACCTCCGGTGATCAGTATTTTCATCCCACAAATTTCAAAGCGAAACTACGAAATTGCCGCTCATTGGCGAAGTGGATTGCTGCGTAAGAAATGGACCACAAATGCTGCCGTCCTTTCCGATATGAAGCTCGCCAGATTTGCTGACGATGTATTCAACAAGAGAACTTTAAATTGCGTCCTCATTGCTAAGCGGTTTTGCCCGCTGGCGAATGAAACAATGAAAGATGAAATCAAGACCTTACACTTTTGAGCACGTAGAGGCCATTACCGCAGGAGATCGAGATGCCTTGGTTCATTTTGTCCAACTTTTCTTTCGAGAAACTTTGGGCGCTGATCTCCAACGACTGTTGAAAGCGAAGGAAGAAAAAGATTTGACAAGCTTAAGCAAATCTGCCCATCGCATGAAAACCGGACTCCGCATGTTTGGCATGAAAAAGCAATTGGACGCTGTAATTCAACTTGAGTTGTGGGAAGAGTACGGAATGAACTTCGACCTCATTGTAAGTGAAGTTGATCAACTCAAAAAAGAACTGGAAGCAATGCAAGCCCAAATTCGAAACGATTTGAACCTTTGATCATTTGAAAACCACACCATGAAGTCAATCCTCTTCATCCTTCAGTCTGCCATTAACATGTCTGACAGCGAGAACAGCCTATCTCTTTTGATCGTTCTCGCCCTCACCATTGTGCTATTCATCTCCTTTGGCCCGAAAAACAGAAGTTTCTTACTCATAGCCACGCTTCAGGAGAATAAAGCACACGACACAAGCCGGAACAAATACTTTGAATACTTCATTACCAGTGATCTTGCTCTTTTGGAATTGGACGATGAAGGAAGACTGGTCACCATTAACCGTGCAGCTGAAGCGCTTCTTGGAGCCTCCATTGAAGGTTGGAGCGTACCACCAGGACTCGGTGAGCACCTCAACCTCGCACTCCAAACCGGGAAAGCAGTGGTTTTTGAAACAAGTCTAAAGCAAAAAGTGCTTCGTTTGCATTTAAGGGCCAACGCCTCAAAAGACGCAGTGTTGGTGAGGGTAGAGGAAATCACTCAAGAAGACAAAGCTAAACAGCGCATTGATGAGTTGAGCAATGCCATGAATTACCACATTGATGGTGTAGCCACCATGAACAAAAACTGGGAGTTCACCTATTCCAACATGGCCTGCAACTTGCTTTTTGGCTTGGAAGAAGATCAATCGCTCTTGGGAAAGAACTTGCTGCATTTTTTGGTTGATGACGAACATAAGATGCGCGAAGTGATTCGACCTGCAATGAGAAAAGAATATTCTTGGGCTGGAGAAATGTGCATTCGAGGAAAAGAAAAAAACATTCCAGTACTGGTGTCCTTTGCTCGCATTCCAGGAGGAAGCTTCGTAGCCCACTTCAAAGACAACACCGAGTTGAAAGACAAAGAAGCCAAGTTGATGAAAGCCAAGGAAGAGGCAGAAGCAGCTACCAGGGCAAAAAGTGACTTCTTGGCCACCATGAGTCACGAAATTCGCACACCCATGAACGGGGTGCTGGGCATGGCCACCCTCTTGGAGTCGAGCGACTTGGATGCAACGCAGCGCGATTATCTTCAAACCATCGTACATTCCGGCGAGAACCTGATGAACATCATCAATGAAATTCTCGATTTTTCAAAAATTGAGGCTGGAAAGATGACCATCGAAGAACGGGATTTCAACCTCAACAAGCTCATTCAAAACACCCTGAACCTCGCCTCACATCGGGCTTCATCCTGCAACAATACTGTGAGCACCATTATTGATAAAAACGTCCCAGCATACGTGCGGGGAGATTATGGGAGAATCACACAAGTACTGAATAACTTGATTGGAAATGCTCTGAAATTCACAGAAAACGGTAGCATTCGAATCTCCATTCATGCAGAAACAAAGGACCAAAAAAATTGGGTAACCTTTGAGGTCGAAGACAGTGGAATTGGCATAGAAGAACATCAATTGAATGCACTCTTTCAGCCCTTTGCCCAAGCAGATAGCAGTGTCACAAGAAAGTATGGCGGAACAGGTTTGGGCTTGGCCATTTGCAAGCAGTTGGTAGAATTGATGGGCGGCACGCTCAATGCCACCAGTAGCCCAGGAGTAGGATCAACTTTTTCCTTCACCCTCCCCTTGAATCAAGCGGAGTCGAAAAAAGGGAATTCCAATATCAAAAGCAATCAAAACACGCCCTTCGACAAAGAACTTGGTAGAAACTACCCTTTAAATATTTTAGTTGCTGAAGACAATTTCATCAACCAGAAGTTGGCAGAACAAGTTCTATTGAACCTCGGCTACGAAATCACCCTCGTTGAAAATGGCTTGGAGGCTGTGAGCGCCTGTTCTAAAAAGGAATTTGACCTCGTTTTCATGGACATTCACATGCCCGAAATGGACGGGATCACTGCAACCCGACAAATTTTAACTGCCGCTGGAAAAGGCGGTCCTGTGATCGTTGCACTTACAGCTAATGTGGTGAACGAAAGTAGAAATGAATGCATTGAAGCGGGGATGAGTGGATTCATTCACAAGCCATTTAAAGTTGAAGCATTGGTGGAAAAAATCAAAGAAACCCATTTGATGAAAAAGAGAAAGGAATGAACCCTATCTTTGGCACACTTGTTGAATTTGAAGTACTTATACTTTGAAAAAAAGCATCGCCATGAAAAAGTCTGTCTTCCTTCTCCTTCTTGTACTCGCTTCGAGCCCCATTCTCGCTCAACTTACTGGTCCGGCCAACCCAAATCCTATCTTGAACAATCAGAATTTTTTTCGCCGACTCCCACAACATAGACCTTCGCTAAGTCTTGGCTTTTCGGCCATGGAACCTTTGAGAATGTTTGCTGACAATTACGATGGCATCCCGTTCGGAATATCGGGTCAAATCGAATTCCCCATTGGTCGGTTTATCCCACTAGAATTAGGAGGCGACTTTGCTTGGTATAGCCGAGGGGGAGACCGCACCGACATTCTGATTTACGAAGGTCAAGACTTCAATGGTAATGAATCTTTCTCCGATGGTACCCTTAAAATACGCAGTAACATCTACAGCTATTCCGGTTTTGTTCGCTTGAACCCTGTTGCCGGAGCTTTTCAATTCTATGGTGATTTGATTGTGGGAGTGCAAAATTTTTCCACCAACACCATCATCGAATCCGAGGACAACCTCACAGAACCCAGCCGTGAACGCGCTCATCGAGGTTTCTCCTTCATGACGGGTTGGGCAGCGGGCATCAAAATTCGCCTTGTGGAACAAATGTATTTGGAAGCACGCTTCGCCAATTTGAGGGGAAGTGATGTTACCATGGTTGACAAAAACAGCATTTTCACCGATAGCGAAGGAAACCTCGAGTTTGAAGAACTGACTACACCTACCGATCACCACGTGTATCAAATCGGCGTGAGCTTCGTGCTTTAATCGGCTTCAAACACCATTCAACGCCACATTCCAAGCACATTGCAATTGCACCGGGCCATCAAGTAGTGCGGTTTCGAGGTGCTTTCCTTGGGCTGAATTAAGCTTTACCTAAACAATAGCAGCCAGCAGGAAAGTGGGCTGAATAATCTCGCCTGTGCATTTCGATGGAAAGCATTGCCCGGAGTTGTATAGCTCATGTGGCAGCTTTTTGTAGGTTATTTCGGCAGGAGATGTAAGTCAAATCCCAAAACCTTCTCCAACATCAACTTCTCGGAAGAGGACTCGTAATCAGCAGGACAACCTCTAATATTTCGAGATGCAGTTCACCACTCTTCCCCTGAAATTAAAGGCCCCAGGTATATTTACTTTGGCCCTTTTCTTCTTTTATTTACAAAGTGAAGCAGCCGCGCTTGCGGACGCTGACATTGTGATCAATGAAATTCACTACAACCCATGTTCCTCCCAAGGTAGCGACGGAAACTTTGAATTTGTTGAACTCTACAACCAAGGCAGCAGCAGTGTTGACCTCTCTGGCTGGAATTTCAGCGTGGCCATGTCCTTTACTTTTCCCTCCGGAACAACCCTCGGTGCTGGAGAATACCTCGTTGTAGCCAACAACTCCAACTCCTATTCTGGAAACGACTATCAAGTATTCGAATGGTCTGGGGGACTCAGTAACAACAGTGAAAGAATTCGCCTGAGAAACAGTGGCGGAACGATCGTTGATGAAGTGATTTACGATGATAACAATGGTTGGCCCGATGCCGACGGTAATTGCAGCAGTTTGGAACTGGTTGCATCCAACACGGACAACACCGACCCAACATCTTGGTCGGCCAGCACCCAAAGCAACGGAACGCCCGGAGCGAGAAACTCCACCACCATCATCAGTGGTTGCACCAATGCCGTAGCAAGCAACTACAACAGCGACGCAAATTCAGACGACGGATCATGCACCTTCCCCAGTGCTCAAGCGGGCTTTAGCTATGCCGTAGTGAGTTCTGGCTGCGGGAAAACAAGCATTCAGTTCACCAATACCAGTACAGGTGCCGACACCTTTTCTTGGAGCTTTAGCGGCAACTATCCGTCTTCAACAGAAAGCAATCCTTTAGTAGAATTCAACGGCGGTGAAACCATCAGTGTAAGCCTCACTGCAAGCAATCCTGATAATAGCAATGTAAGCACGCAAAGTGTGAGTGTTACCTTGAACAGTTCCGGCGTTCCCGTCACCATGGAATTGCAGCCCGACTGTTTCGGGAGTGAACTTGCTTGGGCCTTGAGTAACGACGAAGATTCCCTCATTGATGAAGAAACCACTGGAACATTTAGCGATGATGACGAAGCAGCGCTCATTGTTCGAAATTTTTGTCTGGCACAAGATTGTTATGAAATCCAACTTACCGACTCCTATGCTGATGGATTTCACGGAACCATACACTCCGGTTGTACCTTAAACGGTTCGCTAAAAATCATTGGTCCGGAAGAACTCGTCCTCTACGAATACCTCGGTTCTTTGAACTGGGGTGCCGAACTTACGGGAACCTTCTGCACCACTAAAGGATGCACAGATAGCCTTGCCGACAACTACAACGCCAGCGCCGAAGTTGACGATGGATCGTGCACATACAGTAATGCTACCGCCTCATTCACGCACAGCATTGTGTCCAACGGTTGTGGTTTTGCCGACATTCAACTGACCAACACCAGTACCGGAGCTACCAATGTAACTTGGTTGTTCTCATACAACGGAATGAGTTCATCTGAAATCAATCCCTTGATCCGTGTTCCTAGCGGAACGAGTTTGGACGTTCAACTCACCGCATCCAATGACGAAACCAGCGATCAAGCCAGCAGTACCATCGTCATCCCATCTGCATTTTCATCCAACCCCATCACATTCACCTTTCAAAGCGATTGTTGGGGATCTGAATTGGGATGGAACATCAAAGACGCATCAGACCAAATCATTGCCAGCGTTGAAAGCGGCGGATATGATGATGACTCCAACCCCAGCCCCATTGATTACGAACTCTGTTTGACCGATGGTTGTTATACCGTAACCATCACTGACAGCTTCGGCGATGGTTTTACTGGAGGCACCGATTACAATTCTTGTTCTACTGACGGAAGCTATTCCTTTAAAGATGCTGACGGAAACGTCCTTGCGAGCTTCAGTGGGAGTTTCGAAGACAGCGTGAGCAATGAACATTGTTTTGATCAAATCGCTGTGTGGAAAGGTACAAGCAGCAGTGAGTGGAGTACTGCCTCCAACTGGGAAGGTGGAATTGTGCCCGGTGCATCTAAGTCGGTCATCATCGATACCCAAGGCAGCAACCCCTCCTTAGCTGAATCTGTGAGCATACAAAGCCTCATCATCAATGCGGGTTCTGCATTGAACATGGAAAACAGTTCTGCCGTTCTGAACGTCAAAAAGCACTTTGTGAACCATGGAGATTTCGATAATGAAAACGGCATTGTTCAAATGAATGGTGATGATTTACAGTTCATCTCTGGGAGTGTAGTTCCCAAATTCTACCGATTAAAAATCAATACCACCGATACTGTTCAGCTCACACAAAACATAGCTCTTTGGGGAGCGCTTCAGATGGAAGCCGGAACCTTGGACTTGGAAGGACGAGATTTGAGTTTGCTCTCGAACGCCAACACTACAGGAAGCATTGGTGAAATCAAATCGGGAGCAAGCATTGATGGTGATGAAATCAGCTATCACCGATTTTTCCCTGCCGGGCAAGGGAATTGGAGGATGCTGTGTTCACCCATCAAAGACGCCACCTTTCAGCAATGGGCAGACGATTTCCCCACCACTGGCTTTCCTGGTTCGGATTATCCCAATTATCCCTCCTCTGCCAACCCTTGGGCGAACATTCGAAAGTATGATGAAACCCACATTAATGGTGATGAAGCCGACCGCAACTTTGGATTTGAAGCCATTGGAAACGCAAGCGATACCATTGGCACTGAACTCGGCTACTTCGTTTATTTCGACCCGAACCCCACTACCATTGATATGCAGGGCGAATTCAATAAAGGCACCACAAACATTTCTCTTGATTACACCACATCGTCCATGGGCGGAGTGCACGACGGTTGGAACCTCGTTGCGAACCCTTACCCTTCTGCCATTGATTGGGATGCAGACGGACTCACGAAAACCCGCTTGAACAACGCCGTTTATGCCTTTGATCCATCCACCGGCATGTATGCCAGCTATGTCAATGGTATTGGTGTTGGTGGATTTGATGGTTTGATCGCCTCGGGACAAGCGTTCTGGGTGAAAGCCAATGCCAACAATCCCAGTATCAGTATGGACGAAAGTGCCAAATCCAATTTGCAGGGTGTCCATTTGAGAAGCACCGATTTTTCTACAACAGCCACCATTCGCATTCAAATGGAAGGTAGCAATACCCTGGATGAAGTGGTGCTTGCTTTCAACGATGCGAGCAGTGCGGCCTATGACCCGGAGCTGGATGCCTTCAAGTTTTACCCTTCGAACCCTTCCACCCCTAGCCTCGCATTGATCCCCGACACCCTTTCTCAAGAACCGTATAGCATTGCCGTGAATCCCTTTCCTGCAGAAGAGCTCTGGGTGCCCATTGAAGTGAATAAAGGCGGACAAAACGATTTGATGCTCATCAATGCCATGGTAGATGCAGAAGATGATCTATGCCTTTTCCTAGAAGACCTGGAGTTACAGCAAACCGTACCCTTTAATCAAGGTGATGTTTATCCTTTTGTAATGAGTGAATCGTCGCCGGCTCAGCGTTTTGTTCTCCACATGGCGCCTCCTTTGGATTTGAGCGTCATGAACGAAAGTTGTCCGGAAGCAGAAAATGGTCAAATCGTAGCTCAAGGATTTGGACAAGCGCCTTGGAATTTTGTGTGGAGAGATGAAATGGGCAATGTGATCAAAGAAAGTACAGCTTTGAGCACGGCAGATGTTGCAGACCAACTCGCTCCCGGGTTTTATGAAGTGAGCGTTAGCGGTTCAAATGCCTTCTGCGCGAGCAGCACCGCCTTTGTGCAGGTAGAAGCAGCCCAAGAATCCACATTGGAACATCATTTCGAAACGGCCAACTGCAACGAACCTGATGCTGCGCGAATTGACCTCTTCATGAACTCACCTTACGAATGGAACATCTCCCTCTTTAATGCCGATGGAGACCTGTTAGAAGAAAAAAGCGCACAACAAGACAGCACTCATTTTGAAGCGCTGAGCGGAGCTTGGTATCAAATTGTTGCCGAAAACAATTGCCAACAAAGCCTTGAATTCAACAACATTGATCTTCGCGATCCCAATGCCATCCAAGGAAGCATGAACGAATTACCAGATCAAGTTTGGGTGAACGAAAATGTGTCCTTGGGAGTGCTTTGCAGCAATTGCAGCCAAATCTCTTGGGATTATGGAGATGGAAATGGAAGCGAAGGTCTGAACAATCCCAACCATGACTTTGCTGCCTCCGGGACTTACGAAGTTCAGGTGCTTTTGCAAAATGAATACTGTTCAGAACAGCTCAGTGACAGTATTGAAGTGATTGATCGACCCAACGAGGATCTCTCAGGGCCAAGTGCTTCTTCCTTTTCTGCGAATGAAGAAAATACCAGTAAACGAACTGGCGATGACAAAAAGCCGGAATTCGAATTGGAGCTCAATGCAGAAAACTTGCAACTCAAATCAATTTCTGCCCTAGAAGCTGAAACCTTGGTGCGCGTGCTGAGTATAGGAGGACAATTATTATTTGAAGCACAATACCTATCACAAGAAATGATTCAACTTGAATTGAACACCAGCGAATTTGCTCCTGGCATCTACTTCATCGAAGCCAAAAACAGCCAAGAAGCGCTGTACACCGAGAAATTCATCATTCACTAATGCAAAATTCCATCAGCTCAAAAACGAACACCATAAGTACTCACCAAATCACCATCCCATGATCATTAATTCGAAATTGTGGTTCTTGCTGGGAATGCTCTTTTGCTCCTTAGCAAGTTACAGCCAAACCACACAGCTTTTTACCGCAAGCTCAGGTTATACCGTGAGCGTAACTCTTGAAATAACGGGTGTGAATGTCCCAGACAATTGTCAATGGGGCTACAACTACACCGTGGACATTGCGTATGACGTAGTGATCAGCGGAAGTAATGCTCCTTCATCCATGTGGACCTTGCAAGGACAACTGGCATGTGGAAACAACAACCTGTTCTTCAACTTACCCAATAACGGGGGAAGCGGCACTGTAACCACTGCAAACACCTACACCTCGGGAACTGATTGCAGCACTGCAACTGCCAGCAGTTTGGAATGTTTTGAAGCCCTGTTAAGCATTAACGGCCCGCAACTCTCACCAGGAAACACCACCATGGATTTGAGTCCCAGTTCATCTTCCGGTCCCATTACTTGGATTGGAACAACATCCAGTGATTGGAACACCTCCACAAATTGGCAGGGTGGAAGTGTGCCCTTAGCGAATGATGACGTCATCATCTCCAATGGGGTCCATCAACCAGAAATTAGCGGCACCATCAACGTTGCCGACCTCGAAATTCAGAACGGCGCGAGCATGAGTTTTGAAAACAGCTCTTCCACTTTGGTGATCAAAGGTGACTTGAATGTGCTTGGTAGCTTTGATCAAAGTACGGGTGTGGTTTCTTTTGAAGGAACGGAAGAACAAAAAATTGAAGGAAGCGGAAATGTTCATTTCTTTGATTTGAAGGTGTACAGCGGAGATACCGTAAAGTGCATGACCAATGTTGGCATCCGCGGGAACCTCATGCCTTACCAAGGCGTATTTGATTTCAACCAACAAGAAATCACCCTCCTTTCCAACGCCACAAGCACAGGATCCATTGCTGAAATCAAAACGGGAGCAGACATTGTTGGCGACACCATTACCTTCCAGCGCTATTTTCCTGCGGGATCCGGCTCTTGGCGCATGATGGGAAGCCCCATTGAAAATGCCACTTTTGAACAATGGAACGACGATTTTCCCACTACTGGTTTTCCCGGGGCAGATTATCCCAACTACCCATCGGCGCAAAACCCGTGGAGCAACATTCGCATTTATGAAGAACACTTTATTGAAGGTGCGGAAGCCGATCGCAACTTTGGTTTTCAAAGCATCGGCAACGTAACCGATACCATTGAAGCCGGTAAAGGATATTTTGTTTATTTCAATCCCGGACCCACCACTGTTGAAATGAGAGGTGCGTTTAACCGAGGACAACAAAGCATAGCACTGAGCTATACCCCTTCTGAATTGGGTGCAGGGAATGACGGGTGGAACCTCATTTCGAACCCCTACCCAGCGTCCATTGATTGGGACAGCAGTACAGGTTTAAGCATCGTTGGGGTGAACAATGCCATTTACGCCTACGACCCCAACATTGGGCAATACTCTAGCTATGTGAACGGAGTCAGTATTGGTTCACTCACCAGCAGAATTGCCTCTGGACAAGCGTTTTGGGTGCAGGCTAACGGAAGTGGCGGACTCCAGAATGTTACTTTTCAAGAAGCAGCAAAAACCACTTTGGAAGGGGTATTTATGCGCAACAACCAGGTAGCAACACAGGCTCTCGTGCGCATTGAATTGCAGTCCAATGGCAGAAAAGATGAGGCCGTGTTTGGTTTTAATGATGCGGCAACCAACAACTTTGATGCTCCCTTTGACGCTTATAAATTTTATGCGCCCGATGCATCGGTTCCCAGTCTGGCCATTGTAAACAACACCGAAGATCAAGAATCCCTCAGCATTAGCATGTTTCCAAACCCCGAAGCACACACCACGGTTCAGCTTGAAGTGAGACCTGGGAGTCAGGGAGAATTTATCCTGGCCAACGAAAGTCTGGATGCCTTTGAAAACGGACTATGCTTGGTGCTTGAAGATAAAGATAGCGGCGTATTTGCCCCCTTCAACGAAGGAGACTTATTCCCTTTTGTGATGGATGAAAACAGTGATCCACTGCGCTTTGTGATTCACTTTAACGCACCCAGTGAGCTCAGTAGTATGAATGAAAGCTGTCCGGACGCAGCCAACGGTTCCATCACCGCACAAGGATATGGTCAAGCACCTTGGACCTACATTTGGCGCGATGAAATGGGAGAAGTGCTGCAAACAACCTATGGAACCAGCTCTTCAGATCAATTGGACCAGCTAGCACCGGGGTATTATGAAGTGGAAGTTCAAAACAATGCTGAAATCTGCGGAAGTAATGTGCAGGTCGTACAAATTGAAGCCGCCCCTCCCGCCGAAATTGAAACCATCATTCAACGCACGGCTTGCAACGAAACGGGCAGTGGAAGCATTGAATTCTTCTTGAGCAATGAATATTTGTGGGACATCGAAGTGCAAGACGACGATTACAATACGGTTGCGGAATTGAATTCCGTCCAAGGCAATGTGCTGGTCAACGAATTGAACGCAGAACCCTATCATCTCATAGCCCTTTCTCATTGTGGAACGATGGCAGATCTCCCAAGTGTGGATCTGAGCGACAATCTAGCGCCACAGTCAGGGTTTGATTTGTCCAGCACAGAAGTGCATGTAAATGAAAGCATCTTCATTACTGCACAAACCCTCAACGCACACCATTTGGTATATGATTTTGGTGATGGAAGCGTCGATAGTTTGAACGCCAACCCCATTCATGAATACAGCGCCCCCGGCATTTATGCACTCACCCAAACCGTTACTGCAAACGATTGTGTGCAGAGCAGCACTGAAATGATTGAAGTTTCTGAAAGAGATGCCAATCCTGTGGATCTCGGTGGTTTTGAAGCCAACTCGGAAGTAAATCAAGATCAAAAAGACGATCAGGAAACATCTTTACTTGCCATGAGTGTGCAACAGGAAGGCTTGATGTTCACCGTGAGTGAAGAAATCTCGACCCCTTTGAACTTCACCATTTATACCACAGCAGGACAACGCATTTTGGAAGAAGAATACCCTCTTTTGGAGCAAGGAGAATTTCTCTTCGCACAGTCTCAATTGGCCCAGGGAGTTTATGTGATTACCGTGAGAAGCGCCACAGAAGTGCTGTTCTCAGAACAATTTATTCAGCCTTAAAAGAGTTATTGATCTAAGCGAGATCGGAAGGGTGTTGATGGAAGCGAAAGCAGAAATTGGCACCCTTTTTAAATCCTAGCCGCGCATGGCTTCAACCGGACTCATTCTCGCTGCTTTCAATGCGGGGAAAATTCCAGCCACTAGTCCGGAAACTACTGCAATCAGCATGGCAATGAAAAAGCGGTTGAGCTGAATCCCGAGTTCCAGTCCCCAATCCAAACGGGAAGACAAAGCATTCACCAGCACCACCATCACCACCACCAGTAAAAATGCCATAATTGCCCCAAACACGCACAGCGCCACCGCTTCAAATAAAAACTGACCCAAGATAAAAATGTCCTTCGCTCCCAAAGCCTTCTGAATTCCAATCACACGAGTACGTTCTCGCACAGACACGAACATGATGTTGGCAATGCTGACACACCCCACTAAAATGGCAAACAAACCGATGAACCAACCACCGCGTTCCACATAAATGAAAATCTCATCAATCACGCTGGTAATCATTTCCACTCGGTTGATGGCGAAGTCGTTTCCTTCGCTCGGTTTCACTCCGCGAATCGTGCGGTAGTGTTGAATGATTTCTTCCTTGAGCTCATCCACATCCACACCCTCTTTGGCCTTCACCACCAAAGAACAATCCGATTTATTGTAATTGATTAATCGGGAGCCAAAATTTGCATTCGTCATGGCCATTTGATCGAAACCATCCGAAACAATGCTCACTCCCGCCTTCTTAAAAACCCCAATCACTTCAAGTTTTCGTCCTTTAATCTTGATTGATTTTCCAATGGGATCCTCTTCCCCAAAGAGTTGTGCTTTGATATCAGCTCCAATGATGGCTACAGCTCTTCCCGCTTGCGCCTCTCCCTCTGTAAAAAACCGGCCCTCTTCAATATCAATTTGAACGCAGCGTGGATACTCATAACTCACCGCCGCCATTTGCATGTTTTCGGCACTGCTGTTCCGGTATTCGATGGTAGCCATGATTCCCGATTGAAAACTCACTGCATCAGCTAAAGTCAAGCGTTGTCGCAAAGCTTGGGTATCTTTCAATTTTGGTTGACGCCTTTGGAAATATTTCCACCATTCATAAGTCTCTCCGTCTTCTGGTCCCCAAGGCATTTTTTGCACGAAAAGCACATCGTCAGACAGCATGTTGAAGGAATCTTTGAGGTTGCTTTCCATCGTATCCACCATCGTGAAGACCGAGGAAATGACAAAAATCCCCACCATCACTCCCAACAAAGACAGCAAGGTTCGCAGTTTATTGTTGGTAATCGCCTGCCAAGCAAAAAGGAAACTTTCTCGTAAGAGTCGGAGGTATATCATTGGGCCGAAAGTACGAAGATGCCCCGATTCTAGACAGCGCGAAGCCGTTAAAAAAAGTTCAACTCACCCCAAGCTGCTGGTGCCAGCATGGAAAGTTAATTCACCATTCCCCATCACTTATTAACATTTGACCAATGCCATCCCTCGTGAGGTAGGTAAATGGCGTGATAAACATTACTTTTGCCCTTTGCAAAATCTATCATCTATGAGTGGCGGGAAACCCATCAAAAGCGCACTAATTTCAGTGTTCCACAAAGACGGACTTGGTCCTATTGTTGAAAAACTCCAAGCATTGGGAGTAAGCATTTATTCCACAGGCGGAACGCAGTCCTTCATTGAAGAGCGTGGTATTGAGGTTATTCCTGTTGAAGAACTTACCTCTTATCCCTCCATCTTGGGAGGCAGAGTAAAAACCCTTCACCCAAAAGTATTTGGAGGAATCTTGGGCAGAAGAGGCTTGGACAGCGACCTTCAGCAATTGGAAGAATATGCCATTCCCGAGTTGGATTTGGTGATTGTGGACCTCTACCCTTTCGAAGATACCGTAGCTAGTGGAGCAGCGCATGAAGACATCATTGAAAAAATCGATATCGGGGGAATTTCTCTGATTCGTGCAGCCGCTAAGAATTTTAAAGACGTAACCATTGTTCCGAGCATGGCGCAGTACAGTCGTTTGATGAACATTCTGAACGAACAAGACGGCCACACCACCTTGGAAGATCGGAAGTATTTTGCCACAGAAGCATTTCAAATCTCATCCCATTACGACACCATGATTTTCAAGTATTTTGCCAATGGTGAGCAAATGGTGTTGAAAGAAAGCTATCCACAGGGAGAAGCTCTTCGTTATGGAGAAAATCCACATCAACAAGGATTCTTCTTTGGTGATTTGGGCGGAATGTTTGATCAGCTTCACGGAAAAGCATTGAGCTACAACAACCTTTTGGACGTTGATGCTGCAGTTCATTTGATGAATGAATTCAAAGATGACATGCCCACCTTCGCTATTCTGAAGCACAACAACGCCTGCGGATTATCGAGCCGATCGAATTTGTTGGATGCCTACAAAGATGCACTTGCTGGCGATCCCGTTTCTGCTTTTGGAGGAGTATTGATTAGCAATAAAAACATTGACTTAGCTACCGCCGAAGAAATCAACACCCTTTTCTGCGAAGTAGTAATAGCACCCGGGTATGAAGCTGGGGCGCTGGAATTGCTCCAAAGCAAGAAAAACAGAGTCATCCTCATTCAAAAACATTGGAATTTGCCACAGAAGCAATTCAGAACCATCTTGAATGGGGTATTGATGCAAGATCGAGACATGATTTCTGATCGTGCTGAGAACTTCAAACAAGTCACCACAGCAGGAGCATCGGACGCCGTATTGAGCGATTTGGAGTTTGCCAACAAACTCGTGAAACACACCAAATCAAACACCATCGTTTTTGCGAAGGACAAGCAGCTTTTAGCCAGCGGAACAGGCCAAACCTCTCGTGTGGATGCCCTGAAACAAGCCATTGTAAAAGCCAAGGCTTTCGGGTTTGATTTGAACGGGGCAGTGATGGCAAGTGACGCGTTTTTTCCGTTTCCGGACTGTGTAGAATTGGCCAATTTAGAAGGGGTGAAATTTGTAATTCAACCTGGAGGCTCCATCAAAGATCAACTTTCGATTGATTATTGCAATGAAAATGGAGTTGCCATGTTCTTCACCGGAAACCGTCATTTCAAGCACTAATAAAAGAAAAACAGCAGCAAATATCAACGAAAGTGCCTTAAGTCGAAGCATTGGTTATATTTGTAAGGACAGGGAATCAGAACACACATTGAAAAAACACCATGGGGCTATTTAATTTCTTCATGCAAGAGATCGCTATCGACCTCGGTACTGCAAACACCATTATCTATTACAATGATAAAGTAGTGGTGGATGAACCGTCGATCGTAGCGAAAGATCGAGCAACCAACAAAACCGTCGCCATTGGAAGGTTGGCTCAGCAAATGCACGGAAAAACCCATGAAAACATCAAAACCATTCGTCCGCTAAAAGACGGTGTTATTGCCGACTTTCACGCCGCGGAGGACATGATCAAAGGGATGATCAAAATGATCAACAAAGGCAAAAATTGGTTTGCTCCCTCTCTGAGAATGGTGATCTGTATCCCCTCTGGAATTACAGAGGTTGAAAAACGAGCCGTAAAAGATTCTGCCGAACATGCTGGTGCCAAAGAAGTTTACCTCATCCACGAACCGATGGCCGCTGCGATTGGTATTGGTATTGATGTGGAAGAACCCATGGGTAACATGATCATCGACATCGGTGGTGGTACTTCAGAAATTGCCGTTATCGCACTTGGTGGAATTGTGACCGATAAGAACATCCGAGTTGCGGGTGACGAGTTCACGCAAGATATCGAAGAATACATGCGCCGCCAGCACAACATCCTCATTGGAGAACGCACCGCAGAGCAAATTAAAATCGAAGTGGGAGCCGCCCTCCCCGACCTTGAAAATGCACCCGAAGACTTTGCTGTTCGCGGACGAGATTTGATGACCGGTATTCCGAAAGAAATTCATGTGAGTTCGACAGAAATTGCTCACGCTTTAGACAAGTCCATTTCTAAAATTGAAGAGGCCATCCTCAGCGCGCTCGAAAACACCCCGCCAGAATTGTCGGCAGACATTTACAAAACAGGGATCTACCTTGCTGGTGGTGGTGCATTGTTGCGCGGCTTGGACAAGCGGATTTCACTCAAAACAAAATTGCCCGTTCACGTAGCCGATGATCCCTTGCGCGCAGTAGCAAAAGGAACCTCTATCGCCCTAAAAAATATCGACAAATTCCAATTCTTAATGCGCGAATAGTGCACTAACGACCACGAGGAGAAAACGACAATGAGAAACATCGGAAGACTAATTTACCGGTACCATATTTTTTTGGTGTTCCTCGCCTTGCAATTGATTGCCTTCGCCCTCCTCGTCAAAAACAACAACTACCAAGAAAGCGTTTTCATCAACACCAGCAATCACCTGATTGGCTCCTTGTATGAAAAACGTGCTGCCTTTTCCGACTACCTCAAGCTCAGCGACTTTAACGATGAATTGTCGGCCGAAAATGCCCAACTCAAATCCAAGCAGTTGGAGAATTTTATGGACTTGGAGAACGGCACCATCGTGGTGAACGATACCCTTTTTGTTCAGCGCTATGAATACCTTCCCGCAAAGGTGATTAATAACTCCGTCAACACCCGAAACAACTTCATCACCCTGAACAAGGGCAGCATCACTGGAGTCAAACCCGAAATGGGCGTAGTTGCCAACGGAGCCATGGTGGGGATTATCAAAGATGTTAGCAAGCACTTCAGCTCAGTGATGCCCATCATAAACCCCAATTTTACAGCAAGTGTGAAGTTGAAAAAGGGAAATGACTTTGGAATGTTGGCCTGGAAAGATAAAGACCCGCGTTACGCCCAAGTGCTCGAAATTCCGAAACACGCCAATGTCCAACTTGGTGATAGCGTCATCACCACTGGATTTTCAAGCTTCTTTCCTGAGGGCTTGCTTGTGGGAACCATCGCTGAAATTGAAGCACCTGAAGGAGAAAACTTTTACACCATCCGGCTCCTCCTCAAAACCGATTTCTACAAATTGAGTTATGTTAAAGTGGTGAGCAACTTGATGAAAGAAGAGCAGTTGAACTTGGAAAATGAAGTACAGCCATGATCAACCCCGTCTTTCGAAACATCCTTCGCATTCTCTTTTTCATCTTGCTACAAGGTTTGGTGGTGAACCGTTTGGACCTTTTTCAAGGTATGGTTTTGCCGTCGGTTTACATTTTTGCGCTCTTGATGCTTCCTCTTGAAACCCCGCGCCTGCTCTTGTTGTTCATAGGTTTTGTGGTGGGGATGAGTGTAGATGCTTTTACCAACACCCTCGGCATGCATACCTCGGCCTGTGTCTTGCTTGCCTTTGTTCAACCAGCATTGCTTCGCATCCTTGCCCCACGCGAAGGGTATGAATTTGGCCAAAATCCCAGCATCCAGCATTTGGGCTTTAGTTGGTACCTCACCTTCGCTGCTTTGGCAACCTTCATCCACCATTCGGCGCTCTTTTTTGTGGAGGCCTTTTCTTTTGATTTTTTCGGACACACCCTCACCAAAGTGTTTTTCAGCACGCTGGCCACTGTCTTTTTAATGGTGCTCGGGCAGTACCTCATTTTTAGTCCAGACCAACGCAAGACCTCATGAATCTCGGAAACCGAAAGTTTGTGGTCATTGGCATTGTGGTGTTCATTATTTTGGCCTTCATTGTTCGCCTTTTCACCCTGCAGATTAGCGACGATTATTGGAGCAGGAAAGCCGCTAACCTCACGGAACGTTCCACAAAAATATATCCACCTCGTGGACTCATTTACGATCGGAACGGAGAGCTTTTGGTGGCCAATCAAGCCATTTATGATCTGATGATGCTTCCTCGTGAGGTAAAAGATCTCGATACGCTGCGGTTTTGCGCCCTCTTGAAAATGACTCAAGAAGAATTTGATGATCGACTCGCCAAAATGCGAAAATCGAGAGGCTGGGCACCGAACAAGGAACAAGTCTTCATCAAGCAAATCCGACCAGAAGACTTCGCTCCCATAGCGGAACAACTGTACAAATACCCCGGATTCTATGGTCAGCCAAGAACGGTGAGAAACTACAAACGCGGTATTGGTGCTTTGCTGCTGGGTGATATTGGAGAAGTGGTTCAGCGCGACATCGATCGGGACCCCTACTATCGTTCTGGAGATTACATCGGGAAGGGGGGCATTGAGATGGCGTATGAAGATTACCTGCGCGGACAGAAAGGCGTTCGTTTTATGGTGATTGACCCCATGGGTAGGCCACAAGAAAGTTTCAACGAAGGAGATTTCGACACTTTAGCAGTTAGCGGCCAAAACCTCGTATCTACCATCGACAGTGATTTGCAAGCCTATGGGGAATACCTCATGCAGCACAAAAAGGGGAGTATTGTAGCCATAGAACCCGCCACTGGAGAAATCTTGGCCATGGTTTCAAGTCCAACCTATGACCCCAATCTGTTGGTGGGAAGAGACCGAGGCAACAACTATGGTAGGCTCCAAAACGATTCCTTATTGCCCCTTTACAACCGCGCCATCAAGGGAACCTATCGTCCGGGTTCCATCTTTAAAATGGTTCAAGCCTTGGTGGCATTGGATGAAGACAAAATCACCCCTCAAACCAGAATTGCTTGTAACCGGAGCCTTATCGGATGTCATGGTCCGCACACCTACGACGATCTCGAAGGAGCCATCATCCACTCTTGCAACCCTTATTTTCGTGGAGTAATGCAGCGAATGGTGGAAGCCAACATCAAGAAAGACCGTTTCGAAGATGCCGGAATTGGGATGGCTCACTGGAAAGAACGCATTGAAAGTTTTGGCTTTGGCACCGACTTGGACACTGACGTACCCGGGGTGAATAGAGGAAATGTACCCGGCAAAAAGTACTACGATAAAATTTATGGTGAAGAACGTTGGGCCTTTAGCACCATTTACTCCATCAGCATTGGTGAAGGCGAGCTTTTGGTGAATCCGCTTCAAATGGCCAACCTCGGAGCCATCATTGCAAATCGGGGTTACTATTAT
Source organism: uncultured Comamonadaceae bacterium (assembly GCA_964649515.1). Taxonomy (GTDB): domain Bacteria; phylum Bacteroidota; class Bacteroidia; order Flavobacteriales_D; family Sanyastnellaceae; genus CALKGK01. The sequence continues at coordinate 35,537 of CAZYPV010000015.1, forward strand.
CCTCCTCATACCATCAAAGACATTGGCGGACAAGGAAAATTGGAACGCTTCAGAACGCCTCTTCAGACCAACATCGATCCTGAATATTTTGAAACAGTGGTGAACGCCATGCAAAAAGTAGTGGAACAGGACGGAGGAACAGCTCGACGAGCGCGAACTCCGGGAATCACCGTTTGTGGTAAAACCGGTACCGTGCAGAACGATCCCTTGCCCGATCACTCCGTATTTATGGCCTTTGCGCCCAAGGAAAATCCTCAAATTGCCATCTCCGTATATGTAGAAAATGCCGGTTTTGGGGGAACATGGGCAGCCCCAATTGCAAGTTTGATGATTGAGCAGTACATTAATGACTCCATCAGTGACCCGAGGAAAGAACAGCGAATCATTGATCAACATTTTTTCGATTAAATGCAGCGAGGAAGAGATATACGGAAGAACATCGATTGGCTCAGCATTGGTATTTACGCAGCCTTGGTGATCTGTGGATGGATTGCGATTTACAGTGCATCCTTTAGTGAAGCTCATCCTCAAATTTGGGACATGGGAATGCCCTATGGTAAGCAGCTTTTATGGATGGGAATCTGCGCTCTTGTGGCGCTCTTTACACTCAACATTGAAGGGGAGTTTTTCAACCGCTTCTCCCCCATCATCTACTTGGTTGTTACCGTGCTGCTTGTGCTTGTTTTGCTTATTGGTAAAAAAGTAGGTGGTGCTCGTTCATGGTTTGGAATTGGAAGTTTCGCCATTCAGCCCTCTGAGTTTGCGAAAATGGCCACGGGATTGTTTTTGGCTTATTTTATCAATACTTCAGGGGTGAAATTCAAGTCTTTTTCCAACCGACTTCAAGTTTTTGGCATCGTAGCGATCCCCGCCGGACTCATTCTGCTTCAGCCCGATGCTGGAACCGTTTTGGTCTTTTTGGGCTTTATTTTCGCCATGTACCGCGAAGGCTTGTCGGGGAATATCCTCATTATTGGTTTTGCCTCGCTCATTCTTGGAGTAGTGAGCATCATAATGGGAGCCAGTGCAGTAGAATACCCATGGTTTGGTGAACAAAGTGGCATTTACTATGTGGGAATCGGGATTTTGGTATTGGCCGCATTGGGCTTTTTAGGGGTGAAACTGCTTGTCCTTCCCAGAAATAGAAAACGCACCAACCTCATTGTTTTGGCTTCACTATTAGGGGCGCTCATCTTTTCTGGAGGAGTTTACACTGGAATTGAGCAAATCCTTAAACCGCACCAAAAAGAACGGATCTACATTCTCTTTGGTCTCGAAGTGAACAATCCCGATGCGGATTACAACATTCGTCACGCCAAGGCAGCCATTGGAAGCGGTGGTTGGCGAGGAAAGGGCGTACTTGAAGGTCCCATGACCCGCTACAATTTCGTTCCCGAACAAAATACCGACTTCATTTTTTGCACCATTGGGGAAGAATGGGGCTTCATTGGGAGTGTTTTTGTGCTGATCCTCTTCGCCACACTCATTTTGCGGCTGCTCTTTCTTGCTGAACGACAGCGTTCACAATTTTCGAGGGTTTATGGGTATTGTGTAGCAAGTATTCTCTTCATGCACGTCCTCATCAACGTTGGGATGGTAATTGGTTTAGCACCCGTTATTGGAATTCCGCTGCCGTTTTTCTCCTATGGCGGATCGTCCCTACTCGGTTTTACCTTGCTGATTTTCATTATGTTGAGGTTGGACAGCGAGCGTTTTTCTGTGTTCCGTTAAAAAATTGTTCTTTTCGCCGTTTTGCTGTGAGCTCCCGCTGCTTTGTTTTCTCAAAAGATATGTGCGCGGGAATTTGTCTGTCCACAACAATCCATAGACCTTTGCCCTGCACAACTTAAAACAATTCAT
>CAZYPV010000015.1:37496-46971 GCA_964649515.1 uncultured Comamonadaceae bacterium
TAAAACAATTCATCTATGAATACTGAAAAAATCATCGAAACCGGTCGGGACATCATTCTCAACTACGGACCAAAACTCATCGCTGCCATCTTGGTACTGATCATCGGGCTCATGGTCGTTCGCATGCTTACTTCGGGCGCAGTGAAAGTCATGCAGAAACGCGATCTTGAACCCTCACTCCAAGGCTTCTTGAAAAGCATCATCAACATTGCACTGAAAGTCATGTTGGTAATCACTGTTCTCAGCATGATTGGCATCGAAATGACCTCCTTCATTGCCATTCTTGGTGCGGCAGGACTAGCGATTGGTATGGCTTTGTCTGGAACCCTCCAAAACTTTGCTGGCGGTGTAATGCTCCTCATCTTCAAGCCCTTCAAAGTGGGTGATTACATCGAAGCCCAAGGACATAGCGGTTCAGTTCATGAAATTCAAATATTTAACACCATCTTGAAATCTCCTGATAATAAAACCATCATCATCCCTAATGGAGGTTTGAGCACCGGTTCGATGGTGAATTACAGCACCGAAGACCGAAGACGGGTGGACATCACCTTTGGTATTGGTTACGGAGACGATGTGGACAAAGCGAGAAGCGTAATTCAGAAGATTTGTGACGCTGACGACAGAATTCTAAAAGATCCTGCATTGTTTATTGCGGTATCTGCATTGGCAGACAGTTCGGTTAATCTTGCTGTTCGCGCTTGGGTTGATGCCAAAGATTACTGGCCAGTGCATTTCAGACTTCAGGAAGAAGTGTACAAGATATTTGACCAAGAAGGACTCAATATTCCTTACCCTCAAATGGATTTGCACTTGCATCAGAAAGAGGGATAGTACACCTAAAAAGCAATAAAAAGAGGAGCGTCAACAAAGACGACTCCTCTTTTTTTTAGAAACTAATGCACCACGAAGCGCTCGCTTGTGATTTCTCCATTTACCAAAAACAACTGAAGAACATAGTATCCTGAACTCAATCCATACCTTTCGAGATCAATGGTTTTTTGCTGCTCCATGCCGAGGTATTTCTCCACTCCAAGCACTTGTCCGGACAGGTCCAACAAGCGCCAAGACTCGATGCCACTTGGGTGATAAATACTCAGCACCTCTTCACCGGAAACTGGGTTTGGAAACACCTTGATTTCATTCGTGTCCCACTTTGGGTTTGAAATTGACAAGGTTTGAAGGTCAAAGCGAGTGAGCAAGCCGGAGTAGCCAATACCATAATCAAAGCCAAGGTGGGCACCTTCAGTAGCTAAGCCCCCTGATCTGCTCGATCCGATCAGGTATAAAGAAGATTCTTTCATCAGAATTTTTGTGGCGTAATCTCGGGAATAGGAACCGTAGTACGTACCAAATTGATATTCTCCATCGTGCCCAAAACCTGCGATAAAAGCATCGCCAACACCAATGTAATCTGTGGTGTCATAACTATTGTCAAAGGCATTGAGCATGGGTAAGTCTTGACTGTGCGTTCCACCTGAAATCATCACACCTCCATCGTAGGCTAGAAGGTCGCTCGGACTCGTATCATCAAAAGAACTGCCTCCGTAGTAACTTGCCCAAGCAGTAGAATAATCGTCATTCAAACGGCAAAGCACCAAATCCACCCCGCCAAATCGACTTGAAAAGGCAGCATTGGGCGTGGCGAAGTCATCACTAAAACTTCGCAGCAGTGCATAGTACGCTCCATCGTGCTTGGTTAGTTTCATTGCCGAATCAAAAGAATCACCACCCAAATAGCTGGAGTAGTTTAACAGGTGATTATTGTCAACACGCAGAATAAATGCGTCCGTCGATCCTTGCAAATTGCTTTGATGTGCGTTAACACTCATATTGACCTCCGATTTGCTTGTTCCTAAGCACGTCAACCCGTCTTCATCCACCACAATGTCCGCAATTCCATCTTCGTCATCTCCACCAAAATAGCTACAAAACTCCAAGCTTCCTGAAGCACTAAACCGCGCTATAAAGCCGTCCGTCCATCCTCCCCCATATTCTGCTTGAAAAGCATCCAGCACTGGGAGATCTGGAGATTCCGTTGTTCCTGCGCACCAGATGCTTCCATCATCGCCAATGGCAATGGCGTTGATATGGTCATATTCACTACCTCCGAAATAAGTGGCCCAGTTCAAGTTGCCTTCTGGGGTGAAACTCGCTAGAAAACCGCTTTCAAATTCACTCATTGGGTTTTCCATATAAGCTCCCGGACTTGCTATGCCTTCCAAACTCTTGGTACGACCAACCACCAGGACATTTCCCTCGTCGTCAAAGGCCATGTCTTGAATGAAATCGGCTTCTGGTCCGCCAAAGTACGTTCCCCACAAAAAATTTCCATCAAAATCAAACGCACTCAAAAAACCATCTCGCGTATTGCTATCTGAAAGCGTGAAGCTGGATTGATGGACACCATTGTTACTGGTCATACCAACGTAAGCGTTTGTGTTACCAGCAAAATACAAAGCATTTTCACCCATTTGAGCGGCAATGGGTTCAACATAGCCCTCCTCACCGTATCGCGTGCACCAGTTAATTGCATCGGGATAAAAGCCGTCTTGTGCCCTCAGAAAAGGAGAAATGAAAAAAAGTAAAATCAAAAAGAATGTCCTGTTCATGATCTTTATTTTAAGAGTAAAACGTGTGAGTGAATGCTTCCATCGGGGCAAGTCACTCGATGAATTAAGAAGGGATAAGCATCAATGTTGGTTAAAAACAGTGTTCCACTGAAGCGTTCTTCCGCAAAAAGTCTTGGCTTGTTCTGATAGATGACAAAGCCATTCGGATTGAGAATTTCATGCTGAACAACCATGTCCTGTGGGGAGGAAATCTCAACGTTCAAACCTTCATCTCCCAAAGGGTTGGGATAAAGACTGATTTGCAATTGGTTTGCCAATGAAAGGCCCAAAGAAGTCCCTTCTTCCAACTCAAAAAACGAAGAATAGAGTTTTCCATTGGTCGCTAAACTCGTGATGGTATAGAGCCCTTTTTCCAAAAGGAAATCACCCAACAAATACTGATCATTCTCATCGAACAGGCTAGAAACTCGTTTATTCAACACATTCTCAAACCCTTGATAACTCCATTTTTGGATGGACAAATGTTGTAAATTCTTCAAAGGATGGGTGGCATCCAAGGACGGGTGTCCGGAAGCCTGAGCCATTTGCTTCACATAATTTACCCAATCGCTGAGCAACTGATTGGTGCCATCGGGTTTATGAGCAAAACAAACACTTGTTAAACATCCGGCAGTATAAACATTGAGATCGTTCGAAATCAACTCAAAAGTAGCATCACCATTGCATGATAAACTCGCAACATTGGGCAAATCATTGAAAATATGTTGGTTCATCAGATCAATCATGGTTTCGGGCGAGGAGAAGGAACAGAAAGTAGCCGCTTCTTGAGCCAGAATAGGGGTTTGATAGCTTCCTCCTGCCCAAGAACCTCTCCCTTTTTTCATCCCAATGAGCCAATCCCATTGCCACGATAACAGCGGATATCCAAAGGCATCCTCGTACCCTTGTAAAGGTTCAAAAGCAATGACATCGGGCACGGTGTTCTGACTTCCCGCATGGATGGAATTCACCCCAGGGTTGCTCACCGACCAAAACGGCATATCCCTATAGGCTAACAACCAAGAATGCATTTCACCTTCCTCATTCAGATAAGCGTCATAGAAGGTTTCGTCTCCCGTGTATTCGTAATAAGGCAGGTATTGAACCGTTATACCTTCTTCACTCTGTGTGCTTTCCACAGCTTGTTCTAGTCGGTAAAACACTTCCGGTTGCAATTCACCATTTTCATTGACCATGACATATTGCTGAATGGTATAAGCGTAATCGTTGCCGTTACAAGTAGTGCTGCACCCCTTGATGAAGCCCGCACCATCCCCATTGAGGTAAAAACTTTTGGGGAGAAGACTAATTGACGCTGTTTCGCCACTTGCCTCTCCATTCTCATTGAGCGGACTGATCTCCAAACGGTACTCTTTGTATGGACTATCGGATCTCAAATAAGCTTCGGGAACCCGATAATAATTTTGTTTTTCCAGCTTAAAACTTTCGATGCTCGTTTCGCTGTAGCTGCCTTGGGAGTGGATTCTTAAGCGAATCTCTACCTGATACATGCCCGCTTCATCAAGATCGTTCCAAAGGGCAAAACCTTGATTTTGCTGCGGATCAGAAAAAAAGCGCAGGTGTTGAGTTTGACCAAGCGTGGGCAGCGTTAGTAATAAAATCGCCAGACCAGCGTAGAAGAATTTTTTCGTTCGTAATGGATGCATTTGAATGAGTGTTAAAAGTGAATAGCATTGAATTCGGATCGGGAATCAACCCGCCCAATTCTCCCGGTCAAGGCTTCTATATTGTATCGCTTCTGCGAGGTGTTCTGTTTTTATCGATTGGCTCTCATCCAAATCGGCAATGGTGCGCGCTACTTTCAAAATGCGGTCGTAAGCTCTTGCGCTCAGGTTCAATCGGCGCATTGCTCCCTTCAGTAATTCGTGTCCGTCCGTTCCAATCTCACAATACACTTTCAACTCTTTGGAACCGATTTGTGAGTTGCAGTGGATGTTTTCTTGATCTTCGAAGCGTTTTTCTTGAATTTTTCTCGCCTTCATCACCCGTTCTCGAATGGCTCCGCTGTTTTCTGAGGGCGGACGCGAACTCAACTCATCAAAACTCACGGGAGTAACTTCAATGTGGATGTCGATGCGATCGAGGAGGGGTCCGGACACCTTATTCAAGTACTTCTGCACCACCCCACCTTGGCAGACGCAGTCTTTTTCGGGGTGATTGAAGTAGCCGCACGGACAAGGATTCATGGCCGCCACCAGCATAAAACTTGCGGGGAAATCAACCGAAAAGCGCGCCCTTGAGATGGTCACTTTCCGCTCTTCAATGGGTTGCCGCATCACCTCCAAAACCGTTCGTTTAAACTCCGGCAGTTCGTCGAGAAAAAGCACCCCGTGATGGGCGAGGGAAATCTCTCCCGGTTGAGGAAAACCTCCACCGCCCACGAGCGCTACATCAGAAATGGTGTGATGCGGCGCTCTGAAGGGGCGGGTGGTGATCAAAGCCTCGTTTTTCGGAATGCGCCCCGCCACCGAATGAATCTTGGTCGTTTCCAAGCTTTCACTGAGGTTTAAGGGAGGCAAGATCGTCGGCAAACGCTTGGCAAGCATGGTTTTTCCGGCACCGGGCGGACCAATGAGAATCAGGTTGTGACTCCCGGCGGCGGCAATTTCAAAAGCACGCTTGATGTTTTCTTGTCCTTTCACATCGGAAAAATCCAAGGCATGATCGTTCAATTTTTGATAGAAGAGTTCGTCTGTATCAAGTACAACTGGGTCTCCGGCTTCTTCACCCAGAAAAAAATCCAATACTTCCTCCAAGTGGGTGAAACCGTAAACCTTCACCTTATCCACCACCGCCGCTTCTGGCGCGTTTTCTCTTGGCAAAATGATGCCCTCAAATCCTTCATCTCTTGCCAAAAGCGCCATGGGCAAAGCCCCTTTCACTGCTCTCAAGCTCCCATCCAAACTCAACTCTCCCATGATGATGTACTTGGCCACCCGATCTGCAGCAATCTTGCCTGTGGCGGCAAGTAAGCCAATGGCCAGCGGAAGATCATACGCAGCTCCCTCCTTTTTGATATCGGCAGGCGCCAAATTGATCGTAATGGCTTTTCCCGGCCACGAAAAACCAATCGCTTCGATGGCCGTTTTTACCCGTTGCTGACTCTCCTTCACGGCCGAGTCGGGCAAACCCACCATCAAAAATTGAATGCCTGTATTGAGGTGGATTTCAAGCGTAACAAGAGTAGCTGCGATGCCATACAAGGCGGCACCAAAAGATTTGACGAGCATAGCTAAAGGTTCTAATTCAGTTCAAAATCAAAGCACAAAACCGAGAGAAAAACACCTCGATTTCATTGCTTTGTTGGTTGAAGTTGAACATTATTCTAGCGTCAAACAAGAAGAAATGCTACCACTTTGTGGATGATATCGGATGTTTTGTGGATGAACGCTAAATGGAAGTCGTTAGGGTCATTTTTGCTTTTGAGTGATGTCCATCTTGATTTCCCGAGCACCGAATTTGGTTGAATGGCTTCGCCGGTTAAGGTCGCTTCGCTCGGGTTTAGGTCGCTTCGCTCGGGTGTAGTTCGCTGATACTTTGTGGAAGGCTTCGCCTTTGGGGCGCTTCGCTCGGGTTGTTTATGGATAGGACAAGAAATGAAAACTCAATTCGCTACCGAGTCGTTTAGGAGCTGAGTAAATGAGCTTACTTTACATTCACTTGTACTAAAGCGGATATACATTTAAAGAAAAATGAAATCCCAAAACAGCAGATGATTTTAGGAACTCAACTTTGTCTGCCTTTCCCATTTTAGCTGTCTGTAATTTCCTTGTAACTTCGTACCATCACAACCTTAATCTAATGAAGCAGCTTTTTCTCCTTTTATCCCTTGTATGGAGCCTTTCTTTTTCGGCACAAAACCTCGATCCCGTTTCTCTTGAACAATTGGTGAACACCGATATCGACGGCAATCAATTCTGTCCTGTTATTGCCGCCGACGATCAGGGGAATTACATGGTTTTTTGGACCATGAACGAATATGCGGGAGAAATTAAAGCACGAAAATTTGACAGCAACCATGTGCCCATTTCTGACGAGATCAGCATCAATCCAGGCAATTCAAAACTGATGGTTGCGCACTACTGGGAAGAGGGAAAGTACCTTGTGAGCTACATTGAAGCTGGAGGCAACTTGAAATTTACAGTCATCAATCCTGATAACTCTTTGGAAGCAGAAGTGAGTGTGACGAGTGGAGTGGAGACCTTCGACGTGGACATTCAAGAAGATACATTGGCCTTCATTTACAATAACGAAGACAACGATCAAGTGTACTTGCGCGGCTACAACCTCAACAACAATGCTTGGATCAATTCGCAGGTTTTGGTTTCCGAAAACTCAGGTGCAGATTACAGTGAGCCCAACATCGTCATCCATCCCGACGGCGGAATGACGGCCATTTACCACCAATACATCTTGGTTTCTGGCTGCTGTGATTACTATCGAAACATCATGAGAAAAACCTTCTCACCAAACTTCTTGGCTGAAATTCCAGAACAAACCTTGTGGTATGTGGATTCTGAGTACAATGTAGGTTCTGATCTCGACGCAGAAGGAAATGCCAATGGAGAAGTGATGATCGTGACCACCCACGGAACCGTTTTTTCTAGCCGACACATGCGGCTTTGGATTTTGGATGAGGCGGGGAATTTCATTGTGAATAATGATCAGCTCGTGACTTCTGGCGATTGGTACGACAATGTAGAATGTCACCTCTATGATAATGGCGACTTTCTCGTCACCAAATCCATTCGCAACGGCGGATGGAGCAATCCGCTGCGCAACGAAGTGTATGTGATTGGAGGTAATAACTACAATCAAAGCAACACTGGAATCCTTCAAATGAATACCACATCAGCCGAATACCAAGATTATGCGGCCCTGGCTGTATTTCCAAATGGAGGGTTTGTCAGCGCTTGGTCTGGAAACGGTTTCCAAGGCGATACTCAAGGCATCTACTCAAGAGCTTTTAACGGCTTTGCATTCCCCGGACTTAATACGGGAGCTGGTGGTTATGAAGTTACCGAAGCAGGAGATGGCGTATTCATTCCTGTGGTCTTGAATACCGCTCCTAGCGACGAAGTAACGGTTCAAATCGCCAGCACCAATACTGATGAAGTGATCGTTTCAACGCCCACCCTCACCTTCACCCCAGCAAATTGGGACACACCACAAACTGTCATTTGCCAAGGGGTAGATGATGCCGTTGACGATGGAAACGTTGCCGTAACGATCACCCTTGATACCAGCACCTCTGCCGATGCTACCTATGCTGGACTCGCCAACACCAGCGTTAGCATGACCAATTTGGACGATGACGCTACCATTACCGCTCCTGGAAATCAAAGTGTTTGTCAGAATACCGGTCTCACTGGAGTGAACGCCATCATCACCAATAATGGAGGAAGCATCAACAACGTAACGGCTAGCAGTAGTAATTTGGCGGTGATCGATAATGAAGACATCACAGTAAGCGACTTGGGCGGCGGACAGTACTCCATTTCCATCGACAACCTCGACAACAACACCTTGGGTACGACCACCATCAGCATTCAAGCACAAGACGAAAACTTCACTTACACCGATAGCTTCGATGTAGAAATCACAGGAGTTGAATTCACTTTGAACAGCGAAGACATGGCCATTTGTGCAGGCGAAGAAGTCACCTTAAGTGCCGCTGGTAATGCCACATTCCTTTGGAACAACGGCGTAGAAAACAACGTCCCCTTCACCCCAAATGAAACAGCGAGCTACACCCTCACTGCCAGTGATGACGGATCTTGTACCGCAAGTGCTACAGTGAACATCACGGTAAATGAAACTGCCCCTGCACCGCAAATTACGGCCTCAAGCTTGGAAGTGTGTGCAGGAGAAGAAGTGACACTTACTGCCGATGGTCCGGCCAACATCTCTTGGGACAACGGAATTAGCAGTGGCCTTGCTTTCATCCCTAGCGAAACAAGCACCTATACCGCTATGGGCAGTAACGGGAATGAATGCACGAGCTCCAGTAGCATCGAAATTGTGGTAAATCCACTTCCAGACGCGCCTCAAATCAGTGCTTCAGCAGAAGAAATATGTGAAGGATCGGGAGTTACTCTTAGCGCTTCTGGAAACGTTTGGCTATCGTGGGACAATAATGTGGGCAATAACCAAGAATTCTTCCCTACAAGTACCCAAACCTACACGGTTACGGCAGGAAATCCAGATGCATGTACCACCACGGCTTCAATAACTGTAGTGGTGAATGAAAATGCCCCCGCACCGCAAATTACGGCCTCAAGCTTGGAAGTGTGCGCAGGAGAAGAAGTGACACTTACTGCCGATGGTCCGGCCAACATCTCTTGGGACAACGGAATTAGCAGTGGCTTGGCTTTTATCCCTACAGCAACAAGCACCTACACCGCTGTGGGCAGTAACGGGAATGAATGTACCAGCTCCAGCAGCATCGAAATTGTGGTGAATCCACTTCCCGATGCTCCGCAAATCAGTGCTTCGGCAGAAGAAATATGTGAAGGAACGGGAGTTACCCTTAGTGGTTCTGGCAACATATGGCTTTCGTGGGACAACAGCGTTGAAAACAACGTGGAATTCTTCCCTACGAACACTGAAACCTACACACTAACAGCAGGAAACCCGGACGGATGTACTATTACGGCTTCCATTACGGTTGAAGTGAATGAAATTGCTGAGACCCCAGAGATCAGCGCTTCGAGCATGGAACTTTGTGCAGGAGAAGCGCTAACACTTTCTGCTAGCGGACCAACAAACATTACTTGGATGGACGGAATAGAAAATGGTGTGGAATTCATACCAACAGCGAGTGCAAGCTACACCGTTATTGG
>CAZYPV010000015.1:47071-50677 GCA_964649515.1 uncultured Comamonadaceae bacterium
TAGAAAATGGTGTGGAATTCATACCAACAGCGAGTGCAAGCTACACCGTTATTGGTGATGAAGGGAATGATTGCAGCTCGAGCAACACCATTGAAATTAACGTCAACCCAGTTCCAGATGCTCCTCAAGTGCTCGCCACTGAGGAGGAAATCTGCTCAGGAACGGGAATTACTTTGTTGGCTTTGGGCGACGAAACTTTAAGCTGGAATGAAGGAGTGGAAAACAACGTGGAATTCTTCCCGAGCGAAAGCACCACCTACATTGCCACCAGCACAAATGAATTTGGTTGTGCCGCCAGCACCTCGATTGATATCACGGTAAATCAAACGCCGGCTGTTCCCACCATTACCCTCTTCAACGGATCTTTGGTGTCAAGCGCTGCCAGCGGTAACCAATGGTATTTAGACGGCGAGGCGATTGACGGGGCAAACAACCAGACACTAGAAAACCCTAGTCCGGGCAACTATACGGTTGAGGTAAGCAACAACGGCTGTAGTAACATCTCTGAAGCTTACGTGGTGCTTTCAACGGAAGAAGCATTCTTGAGCAGCGCAAACCTTTATCCAAACCCCGCAGAAAACGTGCTCAACATCAAAGGACTTGAAGTAGGAACACAGTTTGAATTGACGGACATGCGCGGACAAATTGTGCGTTCAAGCACCTTCCATGCAAGCAATGCTTCGGTAGAAATCGCCGACCTCGCAAGTGGTGTATACCTCGCTACTTTCCGCTACAAAAATCGTGTACAGCACCTTCGCGTGGTGAAAGAGTAAAACCGATATCCGATATTCAAAAAGCCACTGCAAGATGATTGTTAGTGGTTTTTTTGTGCTGAGTGAATTTTGTCCTCTTTGTTTCACCATCAAGTATTAAAGTTAAACATAGATATTAGCCAGACTGCTTCTTATGTATCTAGAGTGTAGTGCAAGAGGTCACATAAAAAAAAGTACTTAGCTCATATCAGCAGCTGTGCTGTGAATGGGGAGCATGACAATGCAATTTTTCATTTCTGAAAAAAACTACGTTTTAATTCGTAGAAATCGATTGCATAAAAAATTAGGTAACAGGCAAGCAGGATCGAAAAGAATATCCGTTTTCTGTCAAATAATTCTGGATAATTTGAAAAAAAATCTTATATTACGTTAAAAATCATCTGCTTATGAAATCTCTGTTACAATCATTTTTGCTGTTTAATGTCCTATTCGCCAGCCCGACATTCGCTCAAGTATTCTATAATATCAATGAAAGTTGGAATACTAAAAATGCCATAACCAACAATTATGACGCCATCGATTCTCAAATGGATTCAAACAAGGGGGTCGTTACAGTTGGAAGTGAATTTGTCAGCGATGAAGGGTCTAATGCGTTAATTCAATATATCGATAATCTAGGCACTTTAGTGTGGGTAATTAGCTATGACTTCCAAGGACATGATGACTATGCTACCTCAGTCTTCATAGACCAACAAGACAATATTTTTGTGTCTGGTGTTGCATATGACCCAGTAAGTATGGATTACGACTTTTTGGTGCTAAAAATCAATTCAAATGGTCAGATCATGAATTCTACTACCGTTGATTATGGTAGTGGAAAAAACAACTATGCAGCCGATATTCAATCTAGGAATGGAAATATTTATGTAACAGGGACAGTCGAAAATTCCCAAACTGATTATGACATGCTCACCATTTGTGTTAATTCCCAATTTCAACTGAGTTGGGCTTCGACCTATGATCATTTGAACGGCTATGATATTGGAGCAAAGATAGGATTATACTCCAGCGGTATAATGGTTTCAGGAGGAAGCGGAACTGCTTTTGATGATTGGGAATTTACCGCAGTTAAATACAATTATAGTGGAACTCAAGGAGGTGCGGTACAAACAGCTAATGGTGCTTCTCAATTTTCTTCGCCAAGCTCTATGATTACCCAAGAGGATGGTAGTACCACTATTTTAGGCCAAATCACCAACGGACAAGGCAATCTTGATGTAACGATAATAAAATTAGATGAAAACCTTTCCACGATGTGGCAGTATGATTATGATTATCAAGGAATGGATGATGTTGGTACAAATATTATCCTTGAACCAAATGGAGATTATGCCTTAAGTGGTTGGGTTACGGAACAGACTGGACAAATAAAAGGACTACTTCTTAAGCTTTCTGGATCAGGATCATTGGTTTATGCAAGAAAAATCACTGCCGGTTCGAGAATTACAAATGATCTCAAAGCTATGGCTATTAAAACTCACATGGGAGAGATCTATATAGCGGGTGCTATAGAAACTACAGAAGGCAATGGAGTTGCAGTGTACAAAACAAAATCAAATGGACAAGTTATTTGGAGTTATTTTGGAGAACTAAACGACGAATTTAGAGTCTCTTCTATTGATGTTATCGACAGCACAAAAGTCAAGGTTTCCGGACTTACTCTTGAGAATGGTTACACAAAATATTTGACACTAGAATTGAAGACTTTGATGAGAGAGCATGTCGTTTCATCAGGCTCAGGAATGCCTCATGCTCAAAATCAAATTATGGTCAGGTTCAAACCTGAATATCTCGATTCATTATTTATATACGATTCAAGAAAAGTGTTTGCTACTTTGGATCAAATGCTCACCCCTGTTGGTTTATCTAAGTTCGAAAATTGCATCGGTAAGATCATGAAGGACTATTCTGGAGTTAAGGTCCATAAAGGTCTTACTCCAAGAAATCAATACAGCCTTACTAGGCAAGGCGACACTATTCCTATTCCACAGTTTTGGACAAGTATGGTAATTCTTGTGGACAATTCTTTCGATCTAGACAGCACAATTACAATTCTTAATGCTTGTAATGATGTTGTTCTCGTGGCTCAGAAGAACTTCAAGTATGAAATATCAGATTGCGTTGCCCAAGACTTTCTTGAAAGTCTTGGAGAAGATTATGGTTGGTTCCTTGATGAAGAAGATGAACATTTTCATTCTCAAAAAAGCATCAACACACCTTCTCTGCAAAATGGATTAGGAGCTTATGATTCAGACAATGATGGGTGGGTTGATGGAAACATCAAAACCGTGGATGCTTGGTGCTTTTCTGTTGGGCGAAATGACATTATAGTTGGTGTTATTGATGACAAGATTGATTTTTTACATGAAGACCTCCGTGACGAAGAAAACGGCTACATCATCTCAGGCTGGGATTTTTTCCAAAATACTGTCATCAACGAAGAAAGTTTGGCTGGAGGAGAAGATCACGGAACCAAAGTAGCAGGCATAATAGGTGCCTTGAGAAATAATGGAAAAGGAGTTGTAGGTATAGCAGGAGGCGACTACAGGGCTTTGGAGCAGGACTGGCTGGAAAATGATGGTTTTGTTCAAGAGTTTGACCAAGCAGAGATCGAATTAGGTGTCCAACTCAATTCCTATAGCGTAGGCCAGGGAGCTAGTATATTCACAGAGCAAGCTTCAGAAGCTCTTGTAATGGCAGTCACGAATGATTTTGAAGAAGATTGGGGAGATGCTTGTCATATTATAAATAATAGTTGGGGTACTACACAAGAGAATTTAAATTCTCAATGGCGACTTGAAGAAGAGTTCGATTTCGAAGTTGCAACAGGATA
>CAZYPV010000016.1:0-48028 GCA_964649515.1 uncultured Comamonadaceae bacterium
ACGGAGTTCAAGAAAACCTCATTCAAGCAATGGTTGATGGAGGTGATTGTGCTCCTGTAACCGACTTCTTCA
Source organism: uncultured Comamonadaceae bacterium (assembly GCA_964649515.1). Classification (GTDB taxonomy): domain Bacteria; phylum Bacteroidota; class Bacteroidia; order Flavobacteriales_D; family Sanyastnellaceae; genus CALKGK01. The sequence goes on from CAZYPV010000016.1 coordinate 73, forward strand.
GCTATGCCAACAGAAGATGGGACGTGGGTTCAGGAGATGTGAACGACACCTTCAATCAGTGCGGACCATGTGCTGCTGCTGTGCCTGGATGTACCGATAGCAATGCCGCCAATTATGACGAAATGGCTACTGAAGATGACGGCTCATGTGCTTATGACGTGACTTTCAGCGTAGACATGAACGAATATGGAAATGCTTTCACCGTTTTAAATGTATCTGGAACATGGAATGCATTCTGTGCAGATTGTAACCCCCTCACAGATGATGATATGGACGGAATTTGGACTGCAACTTGGCCAATTCCTGCTGGAGATCATCAGTACAAATACCAAGTGGATTCTTGGACAGACAATGAAGCCCTAACTCAGGGAGATGCATGTACCATTACCATTGGAGGATTCACCAACAGAAGTCTTCTCGTAAACAACGAAGCTCAAACGCTTCCAACAGTATGTTGGGCAAGCTGCTATAGCTGTGTTGGAGATGGAACTCCAGGATGTACCGACACGGAAGCAAACAACTACAATGTCGATGCAACGGTGGCCGATGGATCATGCCTCTATGACATCACCTTCAGCGTTGATATGAATCAATTCGAAGGTTCCTTCACCACTGTTGAAGTCAACGGTACCTTCAATAATTTCTGTGGAAACTGTGCGGTTATGACCGATGATGACATGGACGGAGTTTATGACATTACTTTTGAAATCGAAGAAGGAGCCTACGAGTATAAGTTCACTTTGGACACCTTCGGACAGCAAGAAATGTTCGATGATTCTTATGAGTGTGTAGTGAATAATTTTGGCTTCATCAACCGTTTCATCGCGGTAACAGGAGATTTGGTTGCGCCGACAGTTTGTTACAACAGCTGTTCTGCATGCGTTTACAATGGAGGCTGTACTGATTCTGCTGCAAACAATTACGATCCTAATGCAGACCAAGAAGATGGGTCTTGTTTGTATGATGTTAACCTTCGTGTTGACATGAATCAATACCCGAACTCCTTCTCTACGGTATTCGTATCAGGGCAATTCAACAATTGGAGTGATGCCGCTAACCCGATGTCTGACATTGACGGCGATAACGTTTGGGAAGCGACTGTTGTGATGGGCGCTGGCCCACAGCAATACAAATTCCAAGTGGATTTTTGGTCTGATCAAGAATTGTTCACGGGTGGAGAGTCATGCACAATTACTCAAGATGGATTCACCAACAGATTAATTGATGTGAATGGAATGAACACCAACCCATCCATTGTTTGTTGGGGAAGTTGTGAAGCATGTCCTATCGTTTTCACTGAGGTAACTTTCAGAGTAGATATGGCCAACGAAACTGTATCTCCAAATGGAGTGCACATCGCTGGTTCTTTCCAAGGATGGGATGCATCATCTACCCCGATGACCTACCTCGGATACGGTGTTTACACTTACACCATTGAGCTTTCTGCGGGAACCAACATTGAATACCTCATCATCAATGGAAACGACTTCGCAGATGCCGAAACGGTTCCTCAAGAATGTGGTGCTGATAATGGACTTGGTTCATTCAACCGAACTTTCAATGTACCCGCAACGGACTTGGTTCTGCCAGTACATTGCTTTGGTGCGTGTGAAGCTTGCTCTGGATGTACTGACCCAATGGCTTTAGAATTTAACCCTTACGCTGGAAACGACGACGGATCTTGTGCTACAGATATCGTTTTCGGTTGTACTTATGCAGATGCGGATAACTATATGCCAACTGCCAACGAAGAAGATGGTTCATGTACCTTTACTTTAGGGTCTTCTTGTCCTAGTGACTTCAATGAAGATGGAATCACCAATGCGAGTGATCTTCTATTGTTCTTAGGTAGCTTCGGCTCTCTTTGTGAGTAGTCGTTGATACTATATTTCACATACAAAAAGGAGGGGATGGGATTATCACCTCCTTTTTTTTACCGCACATTTTGTATTTTACAAATCTAACCTCAACCAGATAATGAAGCATTTTTGTTTGTACACTTTGTTTTTCTTGACCAGTTCTACAAGCCTCATTGCCCAATGCGAGCAGTTGGTTTGGCAAGATAATTTTGATGGATCAAGCTTAAATCTGAGCAATTGGGAATACCAATATGGGGATGGTTGTCCTGAACTTTGTGGCTGGGGAAATGCCGAACTGCAGCATTACACTGACCATCCTGAAAACATTTCTGTTTCGAACGGTACGCTGAAAATTACAGCGCGAAAGAACAGCGGTACTTTTCCCGAGTACACTTCATCTCGCATAAGAACAAAAGGACTTGCCTCCTTTCAATCTGGAAGAATCGAAGCGCGCATCAAAATGCCCATTGGACAAGGATTGTGGCCCGCTTTCTGGATGCTCCCTGAAGATTTCAATTACGGCTCTTGGCCATTATCGGGTGAAATCGACATCATGGAAATGCTTGGCCAAGAACCTTCAATAACTCATGGAACAATCCACTACGGCGCAAAATGGCCCATGAACCAATACCAAGGAAACAGCATTGATCTCGGCGGCACGGCGCTCCACGACGAGTTTCACACCTATGCCATTGAATGGGAGCAAGACGAAATTCGATGGTACCTCGACAACCAACTCTTCTCCACGAAAACCAACGACAATCTTGGAACATTTCCTTGGAGATTCGACCAAGATTTTCACCTACTCTTGAACGTAGCCATTGGAGGAAATTGGCCAGGTTACCCGAATGCCAGTACCCCCTTTCCTCAATCCATGGAAGTTGACTATGTCAGAGTGTACGAAAACGTTGAACAGGCCATCATGAGCGGTCCAAAAAGCGCAGTTTTGGGCTTAGCAACCTCCTTCGAAGTGAGCAACCTGAGCGGAACCACCTTCGAATGGAGCGTCGAAAATGGAACCATTACTTCCACTGATGGTCATCGATGCACGGTGATCTTTGACCAAAGTGGAGACCAACAAATACAGGTCAACCTCAACAACGGCTTCTGCACAAGTTCGCACACCTACGACGTACATGTTGGCGACGAGTGCGGTGTGAACATTGCCAATTTCGATCATCGCTTTGAAGCTCATTGGTCGTTCTTCACAGGAGGCTATAGCGATGTCATCAACCCAACTCCAGATGCAACCAATCCCAGTTCCACTGTGGCGCGATGGAACCTCGAAGGAAATCAAAACGATCGAATTTGTTTCGCGCTATCTCCCCTTCAATATTCCAATGAACTCATCGCCGAGAACTTGATGCTAGGAGTAAAAGTCAACACCAATGCTCCCGCGGGAACACCTTTGGAACTACTCCTCCAAAACGAAAATGAATCCGGTTCCTCCTTCAATGGTGCTTTCCATTCTAAATACACCGGAAATTGTGGACCTACTAACCAATGGTCGTGGGTTTACTTTTCTTTAAGTGATGTAAGTGCAGAAAGTGCCAATTCAATCATCAATCAAATCACCATCCGTCCATTAACTCCTCCTTCGTTCCCCTACACCATTCACTTTGATGACTTTAGCTTGCTCACGGAAGAGTGCGTACCTGCGCAATTGGCTTTGAGCGCGACACTTGAAATCTGCAACGAAACAGCACCAAACTCTGTGCGACTGACTGGACCTTGGTGGCAATGGAATCCGAACGGTGGTCCTGTTGCAGTGAACAATGGAGACGGCACTTGGACGGTTACCTTCGACCCTCCCCCTTCACAAAACATGGAATACCTCTGGGTTGTGGATGGAGTTCAGGAAAACTTGATCGATGAGATGGTGGCTGGCGGAGATTGCGCACCCATTACAGATTACGCCAACTATGCCAATCGATTGTGGTCGCCAGGAGATGGACAAATCAATGACTTCTACCAGCAATGCTCAAGTTGTGTCGCCCAAGGATGCACCCAAACCTCAGCGGCAAATTACAATCCTGATGCCCTTGAAGATGATGGTTCTTGCCTGTTTGATGTTCATCTGCAAATAGACATGAATTCTTTTGATGCACCCTTTAATCAAGTCTACATTTCAGGTACTTTCAACAACTGGAGTGCAGACGCCTCCCCTTTGAACGAAATCAATAACGAGAATATCTGGGAAATCATAATTCCTTTACCCAGCGGAAATCACGAATACAAGTTTCAAATCGACGAGTGGGCCGATAGCGAGAGTTTCACAGGAAATGAGTCTTGTACTTTAACTACTGGTGAATTTATCAATCGCATCATAAATGTGCCTCAAGCCCCTGTGAATGCGCCCGTGGTTTGTTGGGAGCTCTGCACTTCATGTGCGCCGGTAGCAATCACTTTTGTTGTTGACATGAGCAATGAAATTGTTTCTCCTGAAGGCGTTCATTTGACCGGGGATTTTCAGGACTGGGAAAGCTCTCCAATGATACCACTTGGATATGGTTTATACTCCGGAACAGTTACTGTGCAAGGTTCAGGTTCGATTCTTTATCGATTTTTGAACGGTTCAAACCTCAGTGAGTCTGAAACGGTTCCGAGTTTATGTGCCTTCAATGATGCAAACGGTATTTTAAGCCGATCGGCACCTATACCAACAAGCAACATTACGCTCCCGACAGTATGTTTTTCATCCTGTAATGATTGTATCGGTTGCACCGATCCAATGTCGCTCAACTTCAATCCTTATGCCATTGAAGACAATAGCACTTGTATGGGTCAACTATCGTTTGGATGCACTTATGAAATGGCGATAAACTACGAGCCGAGCGCAAATAAAGATGATGGTTCATGTTTGTTTGAGATTGGTACCTCTTGCCCAACAGACCTCAACCAAGACGGTTTGACCAATTCCGCTGATTTACTCCTCTTTTTAGGTCAGTTTGGGAGTTCGTGTGTATCGGATCTTTGATATCCGAATACAACAAGTTTACGGGAAGTGAATGGAGACCATTGACGATTGAGCACTCGTTTAGGCTGCCACAAGTTTGATTGAGAAAGCAAGAAATTAATGAGCAAAATCACAAACAACTGATTATATGAACATTACCTCTGATCATCTAAAAATATTTTTACCTGTGATGTAGTAGTGTTGTAGCTTATGATGTGTACTTCTCAAAACGAAAAAATAACTTTATAGACTCAAACAATTGAGGATTCATTAACATCCGATAAAACTTATAAAATGAAACAATTATTACTCAGCTTATTTTCCCTTGTGGCCGCTTTAAGCCTTGGAGCACAAGTGAGTTTGACTTTAGATGTGTCGTGTGCAGACAATCCAACACCCAACGAGGTGCGCCTTTCTGGACCATTCTGGGGGTGGGACATTGCTAATAGTCCTATGGCCTCTGACAACGGCGATGGTACTTGGACAGTAACTTTGGACCCTGCTCCTAGCGAAAACATGGAGTACTTGTGGTACACCGATGGAGTGCAAGAAAACCTCATTAGCGCAATGGTAGAAGGAGGAGATTGTGCCCCAATCACTGATTTTTCCAATTATGCCAATCGATTGTGGGAAGTAGGTGATGGTGACCAGTCAGACACCTACGCCACATGCGACGCTTGTGAGAATGGTCCAGTTGAGTTGTTGACACTCACCTTTGATGACATGACCTCAGTTGATGCTTGGGAAGCGATAGCCGATGCAACGCTCCCAGAGGCGAGCTATTCGTGGAACGATACTGGCGTAGAAACGGGAGCGCTACAGTTTGGCGGTACTAATCCCAGCGATGGAATAGGAAAAGCCTACATTTTCCAGTACAATGGAATGGTGGATTATCAAGATGCATCCAGTGTGCAACTCAGCTTTGACGTTATTTCAACGCAGCCTTTGGTAGGAGCATCTCTTCACCTTCAAACCAATTTCCCAGGGCTTGGGGTGACTAACAACTTCGACACCCAGAACATGGGAATCAACGAAAACACTTGGACCACGCTTACTTTTGATTTTGAGAATATTGGTCAGGGCGACTTCTTTGGAATGCACTTCAATTTAGCTGCGGGAGCATTCATGGGTGCCGGAGGTGAATTATTGGTTGACAACATCACTTTAACCAAAACCGATTCTGGAAATACTGGAGGTGGCGGACCTCTTGAGCTTACGGTTGAGGTATGTGACTCTTTGGTCAATGAAGTAAGAATGACAGGTCCTTTCTGGGGATGGGATCCAAATGGAGGTCCAATTGCAGCAGACAATGGCGATGGAACGTACACCGTAACCTTAGACCCTGCTCCAACCCAAAACATGGAGTACCTTTGGGTGGTTGATGGCGTCCAAGAGAACTTGATTCAAGTAATGATTGATGGAGGTTCTTGCGCCCCGATTACTGACTTCTTTTCATATGCGAATCGCGTTTGGGAAGTGGGTTCTGGAAATGAGGTGATGAGCACCTATGGACAGTGTTCTTCCTGTAATCCGAGCAATGAAATTCTCGACTTGACCTTGACCATTTGTAACGATAGTATCCCTCCAAGTGAAGTAAGAATTACAGGGCCGTTCTGGGGATGGGACCCCAACGCTGGCCCGATAGCCAATATGAATGGTGATGGAACCTGGACCATATCTTTGGACCCTGCGCCAAGTGAAAACATGGAATATTTGTGGATTGTTGATGGCGTTCAAGAAAACCTCATTCAAGCGATGATCGACGGTGGAGATTGTGCTCCAGTGACTGACTTTGCAAATTACGCCAACAGACGCTGGGATGTAGATGCTCCCGATGTCAACGACACCTACAACCAATGCACATCTTGCAACACCGGGAACGTGGATGTAACGCTCACCGTTGAAGTATGTGGGCCAGCAGCCAACGAAGTGAGAATGACCGGAGCGTTCTGGGGTTGGGACCCAGCAGGAGGCCCAGTTGCCACAAATAATGGCGATGGAACATGGTCTGTACTTCTTAGTCCGGCTCCAAGCGAAAACATGGAATACCTTTGGGTAGTTGATGGCACCATGGAAAACTTGATTCAAGCCATGGTGGATGGTGGAGATTGTGCCCCAATTACTGACTTTGCTACATACGCCAATCGCATTTGGAACGTCGGCGAGGCCGATGTTACTGGCGATGTTTACGGGCAATGTACCGCTTGTGAGACACAAGTTGATGTTGAGGGATGTACAGATCCAGAAGCTAACAATTACAACCCTGAAGCGACCATTGATGATGGTTCTTGTACCTACGATTGCACACTGCCTATGGTCACATTTGATGTCGTAGGTTGTACTGATGGATCAGGATTCTTTAGCGTTGATATCGTGGTAAGTGATCTCGGCGACGCAGCGCCTTACTCGGTATTCGACAATCAAGACAATCAAGGAGCAGTTATTGACGCTAGTGGAACTTTGAATTACGGACAATTCATGAATACTGACGAAGTATTTATTACCATCGTTTCAGACAATGATTCGCTTTGTGTGCTTACTTCAGAACTTTTGACTTGCCCGAACAGCCTGAATGAAGTTGAAGAGGATGACATCACCATTTACCCTAACCCTGCAGACCAGAGCATTACCTTGGAGTTGCAAGTGGTAGAAAATGGAAGCATCGAAGTTACTGACCTCGCCGGCAGAACAGTTTACACCATCGAAGTGGATGCAAGCAATGCCGTTCAGAACATCAGCACTGCTGATTGGGAAAATGGCGTGTACCAAGTACGCTTTGTTCATTCAAAAGGAGCGGTGAGTGAGCGCATCATCATCCAGCACTAAGAAATAGTAAAATCTAAAAAAGCCCATCACAACGAATTGTGATGGGCTTTTTTATGGTCTGAATTTGGCTTACAAATTGAGAATATATTCCGTGAGATTGACTTCTGTATCCAAGGCCAGTTTTTTACGCAATCGGTAACGGCTGATTTCCACTCCACGAACCGAAATGTTCATGATGGTCGCGATTTCCTTGGTGGTAAGATTCATTCTCAAATAAGCACAAAGTTTTTGATCATTGGGTGTTAGTTTGGGGAATTGATCCCGTAAACGCTTCAAGAAATCGACATGGACTTGATCGAAATGACGCTCAAACTGTTGCCACGTTTTGTCCAATTTGATGTCATTGTTGATTGTTTTGATGATGTTTCGAATCTCTTTTTTGGTCACATCTTCATCTGCCACATCCAACTGTTTCAAAACATCTCGAATTCCCTGAAGCACCTTTGCCTTCTGCACTAAGTGCATAGTAGCACTGGCTAGTTCTTTGTTTTTATGAACGATCTCATCTTTGAGTCGGCGGTTTCTCAATTCATTGATCACTTGTCCGCTTTTGGCCTTTTGATCTTCCAATTCCATCTCCTTTTGCAAAACCAGAGCTTCCTTTTCCTTTTCATTTTGGATAGCACTCATTTTATACAAGGTCAGCACCACGATTAGCAAGAAAACCGCATAAAGCATCCAGGCCCAAATGGACAGGTACCATGGGCGTTTGATCTCAAAACGAAGCGCTTCTTCATCCAGAACTTTCCCTTGCGCATTGCTGATTCTCGCTCGAAAGACGTAGTTCCCAGATTTTAGGTTGGTGAAATCTCGGAAATAGTCTCCTTGATCTTTCACCCACTCCTTTTCAAACCCATCCAACAGTGTTTCAACATGGAGGTTTGAGTTGCTTCGGAGCGAAGTTTTTCCATATTCAATCCTTAAAGAGCGAGAGGATTGATCAAACTCAAATACCTCTCTGTCATTTTGAGCGGCGTGAAACAAAGAATGCATCACCTCTTGGCTTCTTAAATTTTCGACGCTTCGAATTTGAACACCTTTATTTTCGTCCATTTCTTCAACAAAACGATCCAAATCCATCATTACAAAGCCATCATCCACGCCGGCTATCGCTTTTCCGTCATTCATGGGGAGAAGAAACTCAAACCCTCCCACCAATTTGGGCTTCAGCTCTCCAATGATCATTTTTTGAATTGACTTGTTAAGGGCACTTTCTTCGATTTTCAAGACACCGAACTCATTTTCAGTAACAAACCAAAGTTCGTTATTGAGGCCATTGAAGAGTCGGGAAAACCGAATTCCCTTCGAAAAATACTCATCAAAGCCCACCATCGGTTCTATCGTCATTTGTTCCCGATTGAACTGGTACAAACCCGATTCAGCAGTAAAAACCATCTCCCCTTCAATTGCTTTGACGTAGATGTGGAGATCGGACGGAAACCCTTGCTCTTTGCCATATTTTTTAATTCGGCTAATTTCCTTCCTCTCTGGGTCATACTTCAAGCGCCAAGCACCTATGTACGGATGCGAAACCCACCAAACCATATCACCTTCGTAAGCAATGATTCTTGCCGATTCTTTTAACCCGTTTAAATCTTTGGTCTTCAACCAAACACCGTTGACTTTTTCTATGAGGCTTAATCCGGTGTAATGTCCTATGATCAATTGATCATCGTGTCCGGGAACTTCCATCACCTCCCAAACTCCTTCGGTATTGGGCACTTCCTCAAGGGCGCCATCATTCAGCCAGAACAGACCTTCATGATGACAAACCCACATCAGCCCATGGCACTCACGCAAGCCCCAAACTTGACCCTTACTGTTCTTTATTTCAGCGTAATCATTAAAGCCCTCGTAGTTTTGTTCTAATCTAAAGAGCCCGTTTCCCGTTCCAAAAAACAAATGACCCTCGAATTCCAAAGCCGCATAACCTGCGCCTTTCAAATATCCATCAGGTTGAAGGGATCGAAAACTTGCACCGTACTCCAAGTAATCAATTCCATCGTTGGTACCCACCCAAATATCGCCGTTTGAAATTTGGAAAATCGAGGCTACATCGTTGCGTTGAAGCCCATTCGTAACGTCGTAAATAGTAAAATTGGAAAAATCTTGATCGGTAATCACCAAACCTCCTCGCTTTGTACCAAAGCCATATCCATTTTGAAGTCGTTCAACCACATTCAACCCATTTTCCTTGAGAAATTCATTTAGAAAAGGTGAGCTCGTGTTGGCATCATCACTGCTGAATACCAAGCCCAATTTCTCATAAATGAACACTTCCGAAGCTTCGCGCTGCTCAAAAAAGACCAAATCCTCTGATGCATGAGGAACTTGAACCAAACCTCTTCCCGACATATCGTAAATGGAATCGTTGCAATGAACTAGCGCTCCCTGTTTTGAAGCCATCAATTTCAATGTTTTTCCTTGCACACTAGCAGTTTCAAGCACTTGATTTGCATACACAAGAAGCTGGCTGTCTGTTCTAAAAAACACAGAGTCTCCAACAGCTTCAGTGCCCCAAATTTCCCCCAAATTCTTATGGGCATCAGCACTCAACAAACTCACATAATTCGGAGGGAATGAAGCGAAATCGAAGTAGCCCAATTCGTTTTGTCCACCCGCATAAACGCGATCTTCCACAACCTCTATGGACCTAAGTATGGTTTGGTTCGGTTGCTTGAAACACGTCCACTCCACACCGTCGAAAACCAAGAGACCATCGTTGTTTGCAGCAACGATAATTCCATTGTCAAATTGATCAATCTCTTGTGTAAGTGCGCCGCCGTGATAATCCTCCTTGGAGAAGTTGCTCATTCGAGGAACTCCAATGGACTGTCCAAACAATTGACGACCCGAAAAAATGAAAAAACTCAAGAGAAGAAAGGTTGTTAGGACTCGCATAATGATGTAGTAACTTGAAATATATTTTCGGCAATATACATATATAAACCCTACATTTACAAATAGTTATCATTCATCATAGCAACACCCCCGAATGTATTGATGTAGTACAACCCAACAGTAAGTCATCTCGAAGTATAAACGATGTAGTGGCAAATTTTGATTTTGAGAACTACAACAGTAGCTTGAACCTCCTAAAACCATTAACCATGAGAACACTTTACATTGCCTTAACTTTTTGTTTCATTTTGAGCAGTTCTATTCTGCATGCGCAGAGCATGTATGACACCTTTGATGATGTTCGAAATGTAACCTATGGTCTAAACGTTCCTTACCCCGACCAACTTGGTAATGGAATCGATGGAACAGAGTGGCCAGGGTGGCACGGTGTTTTTGTTCAATATGTTCCCAATCCAGGGGCGAATGCCGTGAACAGCTCAAGCATGTGTGCTTCTTACAGCAGAAATCCCTCTGAAATATTTGACGTGATTCTGATCAATCCTGGAGAGCTTGCAGACATGAGTGATTACCTCAGCGGAGCAAAGCAAATCACCATGGATATTTATTCCCCCCTACCGGGAATCACCGTTCAATTTACGGTGCAAAACGCAGCACTCTCTGCAGGTGGATATCCTCAAGGTCGCCACAGCGAATACCAAGCAGTTACTACCACCGGTGCACAGTGGGAAACCCTCACTTTTTCGCTAACGGGCGAGCCTTGGTCTGACCCGGCAAATGCCGGTTGGTGGCCCGATGCAAACACGGCTAACAACGACGTTGACCAGTTGGTACTCTTGTTCAACCCGGGAGTGAACATACAGGAAGATTACTACATCGACAATATTGCTGGTCCTGAACGTGTTAACGAACCTTGTACGACTGTGAATGAAAGCAGTGCTGTTCTCTTGGACGCAGACTGTGAGAACGATCAATGGTACATTGAATACGTGGATGGACGCATGAGCATCTTTCCAAATCCTGACACGAACTTGGAAGGGAATGTTATTGAATATGCCCGAAACGGAGGCGCTCCTGATGATGTTATCGTTGGTAACTTTAATGGCAATCTTGAAATCGGGCCAACTTCCACCTTTAAAATGGACATCTACGACCCCAACGCTCCAAGCTTTGTTGTTTTCTCCATCCAAGATGAATTTGGCCTAGAACTCGCCCTGCTGGAGTTCACCACAACAGTAAGCAACGAATGGGAGACCTTGAGTGCACCTTTAAGCACCTTATCAGGCTTCCCTAATGTGAGTAATTTCGCTATGCTCATCTCTCCGGGAGAAGAATTGGCCGAAACCTACTACCTCGACAATATTACCGTAGAAACCATCATTTCAACAGAAGACTTGGAAAATGAAGTATCAGTAGCCGCATTCCCAAATCCAGCTTCAGAAGCGATGACCATTCAATCCGACAAAGTCATTTCCAAAGTTGAAGTGTACGATTTGAGCGGAAAACAAGTACAAGTCATCCCTTCCATTAACTCTAATCAAGTAGAAATCGAAGGGATCGCTGCAGGAATGTATAGTGTGATTGTATTTAGTTCTGAAAACCAAGTGGCTGATCGTCTGCTCGTTCAATTCATTGGCGAATAAGATGGGGAGCGTTGACTTAAGTATAATCGTACTCTATTTCGTGCTCATTTTCGTTGTGGCCTTCATGGTGACCCGAAAAGAACGAAAAGAACAATCTTCGACCAATTACTTTCTCGGAGGAAAAAACAGCGGTTGGTTTGTGATTGGTGCATCATTATTTGCTTCCAACATTGGGAGCGAGCACCTTATTGGACTGGCAGGATCTGGTGCTCGGGGAGATTTTGTGAATGGGCAATTCGAAATTCTCGCAGCGCTCATTCTGCTGCTCCTGGGATGGTTGTTTGTTCCATTCTACCTCAAAACAGGCGTATATACCATGCCTGAATTTTTGGAGAAAAGGTATTCAAGAAGTGCGCGCAACTACCTAAGTATCATCTCCATCATTGCCTATGTGCTTACCAAAATCTCGGTAACCATTTTTGCCGGAGCCCTGGTTTTCGAACAATTAATTGGGATTGACTTTTGGGTAGGAGCCATCATTGTAGTGGTTGCAACCGGAATTTATACGCTTTTTGGTGGATTAAAAGCCGTAGTTTATACCGATCTTGTGCAAATGTTCATCCTCATTGGTGGAGCCATTGGAGTTACTGCCTTTGGTATCTATGAGCTTGGAGGGGTTGACGAGGTGATGACCAGTATACGAGCGGAGGTGAGTGTGGAAAAAGCCAACAACTACCTGTCATTATGGAGACCCAATTCCGACGCCGATTATCCATGGACCGGAATTCTCTTTGGTGCACCCATTCTCGGTATTTGGTATTGGTGTACCGACCAATTCATTGTTCAACGTGTGCTATCGGCGAAAGATCAATCCAACGCCCGAAAAGGAACCATTTTCGCTGGATTCTTGAAACTTTTACCCCTTTTCCTCTTTGTTTTCCCGGGAGTCATTGCCTTTGCCTTGCACACCCAAGATGGAATGCTTTTGATGGGGGAAAACGGACAAGTGAACTATGATGCAGCCCTCCCAGCCATGGTAAGCACCTACCTTCCCGTTGGAATGAAGGGAATTGTTGCTGCCGGACTCCTTGCCGCGCTCATGAGTTCTTTGAGCTCTGTATTCAACTCAAGCAGTACTTTGGTTACCATGGATCTCTACAAAGTTGTTCATCCCAAATCCACCGAAAAAAGACTTGTTTACGTGGGCCAGATTACCACTGCAATACTTGTTGTACTTGGATTATTATGGATCCCACTGATGGAAGACATGATGCAAGATGGAGGATTGTTCAAATACTTGCAAAGCATTCAAGCATACATTGCGCCCCCGATTGCTGTTGTTTTCTTGTTTGGTATTCTTTCAGGCAGGATGAATAAAAACGGAGCATTAAGTGCACTCTGGTTTGGTTTCGCCGTGGGTACCACACGTTTGGCGCTTGAATTCTTGAGTGCGAAGGATGACGCGGGAAATGCCATCTTAAGCATTAACCCAGGTACCGCTTTGGCTTGGTTTGTTGAAATGAACTTCTTGCATTTTGCTCTTTTCCTTTTTGTACTCTGTGCATTTGTTCATGTTGCGGTCAGCACGCTATTCAAATCAACAGTGAACAAGGACTTGGTGCTCTCTTCCATGAAATCAACGGAAGCGAAACATGAAAAAAGAACCGATCTCGTACTTTCTTTGGCACTAATTGCATGTGTCTTGTTGATGTGGGGGATATTTAGTCAATTCGGAATTGCATGAGAACACTATTCATCATCTTTTTCAGCATTTTCATCACCGGCGGCTATGCGCAGCGGGCTGATACGCTCTCGTGGGATGCTGGGGAAGTGAAAAATTACGCTATCAAAGACCGTCTCAGCGGTTTCTCCTTGAATGGGTACTATCGCTTTTTTGGTTTAGGTCGGAATTTGGAAAGCCCATTCATGGTGCTCCCGAATAACGTCTTTGCCAACACACCACCAGTGGTTTTCGCGGCGGGTGACGTTTACCGGGACCCCCCCATATGCCTGCTCACAGCGAGCGTACGACCCGGCGGCGGAGCTTCCATCAATATGGATTATGCCATGTATTCCAACTTTACAGGACAGCCCGGTAATGTACCTTACAACCTCAACCTTGGGGTTAGCCTCTATGGAAGTGTACCCACCAAATTTGCCAATGTCGGTTTCCAATTGGGTGGAATCAATTGGGTGGATGTGAGCGACATGCTTTTTTCGAGCTTTGTGGGATACAACCGATTTAGCTTGTATGAACGCTGGCCTTGGGAAGACGTTGGACAAGCCGGAAAGCGAGCACAATTCTTCTTAGAAAATGGAGATATTGCCCGGGAAGACCGCTGGGCACGACAAGCTTTTAAGGGAGCCCTTTTTGACTTTACCGAGTTGCCCGGCGGACTGAGTGCCCGAGTGATGGTGGGAACAACTCCAGCAACATCCAACTTTGGGTCCATTATTCCCGGTTACACCACCGGTGGTCGTTTGAGAAAAACCTTCGAAGAACATACGGTATCGTTCAACACCATGAACTACATTCTCGACAATGATTCCATCAGTGATGAACGGAGCGGATTGCAACTTCATACCGTTTCGGGCGACTTCAATTGGGAGCAATGGCAACTTCGGGCGGAAATTGGTGCTGCTGAGAGCTATAATCAAGACGTTAAAGGTAAATGGGGCGAGGCCATTCGAGTGAATCTTCGTAGAAATAAAATCCTCCCCTGGCTGGATGCTGAAGTGGAAATCTTCCGCCTAGCACCGGAGTTTGTGAACTTCTATGGAAACTTCCTCAGCGCGGGTCAGCGACTAACCCCCGTTGCCATCGACCAAGGAGGTTCCGGATTGGCTGGTGCCACCTTCGCAGGAAGCGTGACTGATGTTGGACAAATTGTGAACAACCGAGAAGGGTTCAGCCTCAATCTTTTTACGAAACACGAGTCAACCACCGTTTCTTTTGGTGCAATGATTTCTCGAGAGCTGAAGTCGATGAGTAACAAATTGTCATTTGGACACAAAATCAACGGACAAACCATGTCGCGATTTGCCCCCTTCGCCAGTGGTGTTGGTCCGTATGCTCGCTGGAACAGCTTCTATCGAGGAGTATCGGAAGACCTCTTCATTACCGACCTCAATGAAGAAGGAACACCTGTTGACCGACTTCACTACCACACCATGCAGTTGCAGCTCAAGCAAATGTTGAGTTACAAAACGCACCCTTTCTATTTCATATATACGGGAATGATCGGCTCGGTAACACCAGACATGGCCTTCATCCCGAGAACCAACAGCACCGCCTTCCTCATCACTCAATACCATGAGTTCGACCTCATCACACCGCTATTCGATGGATTGGACCTCAGCGTGAGTTATGGAAACGAGAGTTTTCGAGGGAACGACAAAACCAACAACATCTATTACATCAATGAAAACGGTGAAACCGCGGGTGCTCGGGTTGATGTGATTGAGGGCAACACCTTCGAAGATTACAACCTTGAGGGAAGTGCCATTGCCGCAGCAAATTATGACGGAGCTGTGCGTCCCATCAGCGGGAACCTCAGACAAAAGAGCGAAAGCTTTGGGATTGGTTTGGACGTTGACCTTTCGGACAATGCCGGCCTTTACCTCCGCCACAAAAGATTCTACCAACAAGACCTTAACTTTTCAATGGATGACATTCGGGGAACCGAGACCACCATTGAATTGAAAATTTTCTTTTAAGATGAGAAAAAGTTTATTCTTCATATTGCTGGCATTCGCCGCTGGACAAAGCTTGAAAGCTCAAGACAAGCTCACCGTTTATGGTGCCGGAAGATTCATGATGCATTCGGGTGGTGTTAGCGGAGATGTCTATGACGGCCTCGTTATTGGCGCAGACACCCTCGCTAGTGACACCGTGAGTGCTCGATCAGAAATGGCCGGCTATGCTTTGTTTGACCTCGGCTTTCGATTCAGACCCAATGCCAATACCGAAATCAAAGCACTTACCCGTGTGTATTCTGAGCTTGACGGCTTTTGGGGACAGGGAATTAACTTCAACTTTCGTGAACTCTACGCAAGAGGGATTGTAAAGGGAAAAGTGAAATACCGCGTTGGAGACTTGGATTTGAAACTCAGCAAATTCACCCTGTACAACTCCAACGGCGACCTTGGTGCGCATGATAACAATGCCACCCATCTTTTTGAAGACATCATTCAATATGAAAACTTCTACCGAAACAACTCATGGAGACAACAAGGACTTCAAACCAGTTTCAAATTGAAGTTGCCCGGAAACGGAAACCGCCTCGATGTACTGGCATTCCTCGCTAAAAATAGGCAAGCGGATTATTTCTTCACTCCCGACCGATTGTTGGCTGGTGGCGTTTTGAGCTATGAGAAAGTAGGATGGGGAACTTTGGACTATTACCGCACCGACCTCTTCGAAATTGCCGAAACCGCCCCCTTCTCTGGTCAGGCACAACGCATCAGCACCCAAAGTTTCGCAGGAACGGTCAAAAACCCCAAGCTTGGATCCATGATTTATCACTTCGAAACAGGATTCTCCAACATGCACTTTATTGATTACACACCGGAACCAAGTGTAGAAACGGGGTTGTTTTTCCAAGGTGGTATCCGCGAAATGTCCAAAGGAAAGAAACTGCATTATTTTGCCAATTATAACTACGTAGAAAGTCAGTTTAGAGCGCCGGGTGCACAAACGAGACGAAATAACCTCGGTGCTACCCCCACTCAGTTTTCTTTTCAAGGGAACCAAGAATTGGTGAGGCAACAAACTGTTTTCGATCTCCTTACCGATCCGAATGCTTATTTCAGAACCATTGATCCCGTTCTTGGCAGCTTCAACCCCGCCTACTCGAATGTTCAACCCTATGGTGACGCAACTCCGAACAGGACGGGAATACAAGCAGGATTCCGCCTCAATCAAGACTCCACATGGGTTGAACAGTTGGACGCCCACGTTTGGTTGATGTCTGAAGTGAACGGAGAAGGAACGGATAAGCGACGAAGCTTTTTCAGAGCCGACCTCTCAACACGATTGAATTTTGCCTCATTCTTACCAACCGACAGAGCCCTTCTGCTTGAAGCCTTCATCAAACTCGAGCAAAGTAACCGGGACCCCATCGACAGTGAATTAAGCGCCATTGCGGGTATTGGTGAAGTTGATTTGAGCAGCCTTTTTATGGAGATTACGCTCTCTAAAGAAATCAGTGAAGACCTCTTTCTCCACGCTGGAGCTTATGTGCTGCGTGCGAGAGGAAACGAATACATGTCCGTTCGAAATGAATTCAATCAAATTACTGATTACGGACAAATGGACATTGACCTGACCGACCGCACCCTTTTAGCGGGCATTAAGTACAGCTTGAACCAAAACAATCATTTGATGATTCAAGTAAGAAATTCGAACATTCAAAACGAGCAGATTGTGGGCAAATCCTACCAAATCAATCAAGCGCTCATCACATATAATCTCTTCTTCTAATGAAAAAGTACATGATCATAGCACTTGGACTTGTCCTCTTTTCTTCTTGTACAAAAGACGAAGTAGAAGGACCGGAATTGCAAGACATTTTTGGTGAATTTGGCATCGTTACTCCATTGACAACGGACCGGAGCACCGTTGATTTTTCTGCTGGAGAAAGTGTTGCCTTTAATGCTGAACTCACCATTCGAACCAACTGGACCCTTCACATCGTTGGTCTAAGCTCAGGAGCGAAGAAAGAAATTAAAGGACGGGAACGTGAAATCACGCAAGAAGTCGCACGTTGGAACGGCTCCATCACCTTCGCCCCTCTTTTCGCTGAAGAAGAATGCAGTGTTTATATGACCTTTGATGAGCACCCCGACACACTTTTTGCCGATAACATCACCGTTGCTGGCGTTAAACCTGAAGACAGCATCAATATTCTCATCTCTGATTTTGAATCGGGCACCGGCTGGGGAACCTTTGCAGAAGCAGCAGCCACCAACCAAAATGTGAACGGAAGTTATTTCATTGCTGACCCTGTCAATCAAGGCGAGTTTTTGTCTGTAGCAGCACCTGAAGGCAACCGCCATTGGAGGATGACCTACACCAACGTCAACAGTGTATTTATTTGTGGTGCAAATACGCTCGCAGCAGCCAGTCAAGACACGGAAGCCGATAATTATTTTTCCATTGGCACCAACAATCCTGAAAACGTTTACTTGAACCTCCTGCTTTACGGTTTGGGAGACGGCAATACCCGTTGCTCCATTGGATTGCAGGAAGACGACAACCTCGATGGAGAATATGACCGCTTCACGGAGGGTACCTACAACACCACCATTAACGTCGATTGGCAAGGATGGAAAGTGGTTTCCATTCCCCTAAGTGATTTTCAACTCAGCACGGTTGGAGGATTTGGGAACAACGATGCTACCGGTAATCAAGACATCGACCGGATTTTAAGCATGGAAGTCTTGTTGCTCGCAGCAGAAGGCACTACGGGACCCGTAGGCTTTGGAATGGACTACCTCAACTTTACTTATTTCTCGCCATGGACACCCTAAAAACAGCGTTTGGAAAGAACATGGGGCTTTTGGTCTTTCTCAGTCTTTTTGTGGCCTGCGGAATCGAAATGGAAACCCTAAGCTTAGATGAAGTAAGTATGGAAACCACTGCATCTAGCAACAACTCTTTCGAATACTTCCGTGCACCAAAAGTCTTTGAAAATGACCCCAGTGATGTTTGGGGAATGGAAAAAGATGCATCGAAGGACTTCAAAATTGTGAATCTCGATGATGAGCACAAGAACGTTATTCAGCTCAAATGGAACAGAACCAATGAATGGGTGGGGTTTGGAATTGGATGGAACAAATGGCAAGCCAAAGACCTGTCTGACATCACCGAAGAAGGAGGTTTTATTTTTGATGTGCGCGCCATTGATGATCGCAGCAACATCCCAACACTCATCTTTTTGCTCGAGGATTACAGCGGAGTAATGAGTGCTGGAGTAGTAGGAAGTGAAAGCCTTGAGCGCTACCCCATCAACGAAGAATGGCAAAGTTTTAAGCTTCCTTTGAGTGCTTTCGACCTTGCTTCAAGCGGAATTGATCTCACCAACATCAAACAACTCGTGGTGGAATTTCAGGGAAGTGGGCAACTTTATGTGGACAACATCCAACTTGCCAAATGCTCTCCTTACAAGCATCAATGGAAAGATGAATTTCCCTCCAGTAAAGTGCGTGTGGACGAAAGCGTGGTTGTTTTTGATGGTCGGTTTGACAAAGTGTGGGGACTTGGAACATTCGGCTCCCGACATTATCAAATCACCCCGAGAAAAACACTCGAAATGAAATGGAACAACACGGAGTTTTCCGCGAGTTCTTCGTTTGGGACCTCATGGGCCAATTGGAAGTTTGTGGACCTCAGCTCCGTTGTCAACAAGGCTTCACTCACCTTTGAAGTTCAAAACCTCCAGGGAGTCGATCAAGAACTCGGGCTTGAGGTACTGTTACAAGACTACAACTACCATGAAAGTCCGATTACCATCAACGGAAGTACCTCATCCATGAGTGAATTTACCAAAGAATGGGTGAAGATTGATATACCGCTCAGTGCATTTCTGAAAAACAATCTTCAAATGGAAAACATCAAACAGCTTGTTTTCCGAACAGAAGGAAGCGGTCACATAGAGATTAGAGATATAAAAATTCGGGTCGATGAATAAACACCTTGTTACATTTATCTTGGGCTTAACAATTTGCCTAACAGCTTGTCAACCAAAGAAGAACACCCCTCCGGAAAACGATCACAACGATGCGGATATAGAGGCGCTTCTTGAATCCATGAGCTTGACCGAAAAAATTGGTCAAATGACCCAACTTACGCTAGACATGGTGAGCGTGGGGGAACCATATAATCTCGAAGTTCCACATCGTTTGAGCGAGGAAAAATTAGACAGTGTTATCAACATCTTGAAAGTGGGTTCCATTTTGAATTGTGGCGGACACACCTACCCGCGGGAATATTGGCTTTCAACCATCAACACCATTCAAGAAAAAGCGCTTCAAAACGATTGCAAAGTCCCCGTTCTTTATGGCATCGATGCCATTCATGGAGTGAACTATACCGACAGTGCGAGCCTCTTTCCCCAGCAAATTGGATTGGCATGTACTTGGGACACTGCTCTTGTGCGTGATTTGGCTGAAATGAGTGCTTATGAAACACGTGCATCGGGAATACCTTGGAACTTTTCTCCTGTTCTAGACCTTGCACGTGACCCACGGTGGCCGAGATTTTGGGAAACGTTTGGAGAGGACGTTTTCCTTTGCGAAACCATGGGACGCACCATGGTGGAAGCGTATCAGGGCAAAGGGATGGGCGAAGGTGAAATCGACCAAGAACACGTCGCTGCCTGCCTCAAACACTTTTTGGGATACAGCATTACCTTATCTGGAAAGGATCGAACACCTGCGTGGATGCCCGAACGTCAACTTCGCGAGTATGTACTTCCCTCTTTTCAAGCAGCCATTGAAGCCGGTGCCCTTACCGTTATGATCAATTCAGGTGAAATGAATGGCATACCGGTGCACGTGAACAAAGCTATCCTCCACGATCTCCTTCGAGAAGAACTCGGCTTTGAAGGATTGGCCGTTACGGATTGGGAGGACATCAAGTACCTCGTAAGTCGTCATCGCGTAGCCAGCGACTACAAATCAGCCATCAAAATGTCCATCGACGCGGGTATCGACATGAGCATGGTTCCCGTTGACCTTGAATTCCCTGTCCTCCTGAAAGAATTGGTAGAAGAAGGCCAAATTTCAGAAGAGCGAATTGACCAAAGCGTTCGGAGAATTCTACGTGTAAAAAAACAACTTGGGCTCTTTGAAAATGCCACTCCAAGCATTTCAGATTACCCCGAATTCGCATCCCAAGCACATCAAGACCTTTGCCTTGAAGCCGCTGAGAAGAGTTTGGTCCTTTTAAAAAACGAGTCCCAAGCTTTACCATTGAGCAACAATGCTAAAGTGCTGGTTATTGGTGAACTCGCTAAAAGCCTGAATGCACTGAATGGAGGATGGACGCACACTTGGCAAGGAGTGGACACCACTTTTAATACACCTGGTCGCCGTTCATTTTGGGAAGACTTTCATTTGAAACACCCCAATAGCCAGTGGATCTCTACTCAAGACTTCTTAAAGGCGCCAAGACAAGGGAACAACTATGACCTCATCATCGCGAGCTGCGGTGAAACGCCTTACACTGAAACCGTGGGAGACATTGAAGATCTCAATCTCGATAGGGAGCAACAGGAACTTATTCAAGCACTTGAAGAAGCCAACAGCAAAACTTTGCTCGTTCTCATTCAAGGTCGACCGCGCACGCTGGGTTCGGACCTCAATGGAATTGATGCTGTGCTTTACGCTCCACTTCCCGGTGATTTTGGTGGTGAAGCATTGAGCAATGTGATTTTGGGAAAAGTTAATCCCTCAGGCAAGCTCGCCTTCACCTACCCAAAACATCCATCAAGCCATACCTGTTATGATCATAAATACACCGACAAAATTCATGTTGATTTCAGCGAAAATGCCGTTCAACCCCTGTTCGAATTTGGTCATGGACTCAGCTATAGTGTCCCGGGATATGCAGATTTAAAACTCGAGAAAACCTCCTTAGGACTGAATGACACCCTCGTTTTTGACCTGAATGTTAAAAATCTTGGCGATCGAAGCATGAATGAAACGGTATTGGTTTTCGTGAGTGATAGTGTTGCGAGCATCACCCCATCAGTAAAGCGATTACGGGCCTTTCAGCATGTTTCGCTAGAAAGCAATCAAGAACAAAAATTGCGCTTTGAAATCCCTGTAAAATCACTTGCATTTGTGGGTGAAGAAATGAATTGGATTGTTGAACCCGGCACCTTTGGTTTAGAAATTGGACCATTGACCACAAGCTTTGAAGTACATGAATAACATACGCACCGCACTTGTTTTATCACTGCTATTGGTCGGCGAACTGAGTTTTGCTCAATGCGAAGTCTTGGTTTGGGAAGATGACTTTAATGGAAGCAGTTTGAATCTTGAAAACTGGGAATATGAATATGGAAACGGCTGTCCGAATCTGTGTGGATGGGGAAACAATGAACTCCAGCATTACACCGATGCTCCTGAAAACATATCGGTAGCCAACGGTACCTTGCGAATCACCGCTCAGCACACCCCCGGCTCAAACCCAGAATACACCTCTGCCCGCATCCGCACCAGAGGATTGGCAGCCTTTCGTTCTGGCAGAATAGAAGCTCGCATCAAAATGCCCATTGGTCAAGGTTTATGGCCGGCCTTCTGGATGCTTCCTGAAGACTATACTTACGGTGGTTGGCCCTTGTCAGGGGAAATCGATATTACGGAGGTGCTCGGACAATCGACCAATGAAACTCACGGGACCATTCACTATGGAGGAAGATGGCCTTTCAACCAATTTCAAGGAAGCAGCCTTAATCTCGGCGGAACCGCTCTTCACGACGATTTCCACGTCTATGCCGTAGAATGGAAACAAGACACCATCCGCTGGTACATTGATGAACAGCTGTATTCCATCCGTGCAGCAGACAACCTTGGCACATTCCCATGGCGTTTCGACCAAGAATTTCATCTCTTGTTGAACCTTGCCATAGGTGGAAACTGGCCCGGGTATCCAGACAACACCACCGTCTTCCCACAAAACATGTTGGTGGACTATGTCAGAATCTATGAAAAACCCGAGCTCGCCATCATTAGTGGACCCAAAAGCGCATTTTTGGGTGAGGAAGTTCATTTCGATGTGAGCCATTTGGATAACTGCACCTTCACTTGGAATGTGGAAAATGGAAGCATTCAAAGCAGTGATGGACCCAATTGTACTGTCATTTTTAGCGAAAGCGGAAGTCAAACCATCAGCGTGCTTGTGGACAATGGAAATTGTGCCTCTACCATAGAAAGAGTCATCAACGTTGGGGATGATTGCAGCGTCAGCATCGCCAATTTTGAAAACCGTTTTGACGTTCATTGGACCTGGTACACCGGAAGCTATGGCATTGTGAGCACACCGAGTCAAGGCAACTTGAATACCAGTCCTAACGCCTCTAGCTGGAGCCTCGAAGGGAATGGAGACGACCGCATGACTTACGGCATTGATGCCATCCAAGACGCCAACGTTTTTAGCGACCAGCATTTGGTGATCGGCATGAAAATGTACTCCAACGCACCAGAAAACACACTCATTGAAATGCGCCTGCAGCACGAAAATACCGCTGGAACAGGAGTATTCAACGGAACACACTCCAATTACCTTGCAAGCACAGGAGAACAGTACACTTGGACCTGGGTTTACTTTGACTTGGGCGGAGTGGCCAACGCGAGTTTGAATGAAAGCATCAACCAGCTCATGTTTCGCGTACTTGCCAGTCCAAGTTTGCCCTACACCTTGGTGATCGACGATGTGAGCATCTTTGATTTTGATTGTACCCCACTGGCCAACAATATTGAGGGTGTGGCCGATGTGGAAGAAATGCGAACATTCGTCAAAAACGGAAGTGTCCATGTTCAATCTGCTTTGGGAAATCGCATAGAAGTATTGGACCTCTCTGGTCGAAGAGTTCACATTGTGGACTTGGTGAATGGAGCTGCTCAAATCCATCATCTCAAGGCGGGACACTACTTCATCAAATCCAATGATCCCTCACAAAAAGCCCAACGCGTATGCATTTTTTAAGAACACCCTTCTTCTTTCTGTGCGCCTTTTTCTTCAGTTTCGGAGCTTCTGCACAAGCCGTTCACACCGAAGTAGTGAAAAACAATGGCAATTGGACCTTCCTCCGAGATGGTGAACCCTATTATGTGAAAGGCGTTGGCGGCCAAGTGCACATGGATGAAGCCATTGCCTGTGGGGCCAATTCGTTGCGTACTTGGGGAATCGAAAACGCACAAGCGGTATTGGACAGTGCTCAAGCAAAAGGACTCACCGTTATGCTCGGTTTCTGGATGCCTCATGAGCGTCACGGTTTTAACTACAGCAACAAGTGGGCTGTGGAAGACATGATTAAATCGTTTCGAGGGACCATCGAAGCCTTCAAAGACCACCCTGCCCTATTGTGCTGGGGAGTTGGAAACGAAGTTGATCTCTTTTATACCGATTTGAACGTTTGGAAAACCACGGAAGCTTTAGCCGCCATGATTCATGAATTGGATCCGCATCATCCTACCT
Source organism: uncultured Comamonadaceae bacterium (assembly GCA_964649515.1). Taxonomy (GTDB): domain Bacteria; phylum Bacteroidota; class Bacteroidia; order Flavobacteriales_D; family Sanyastnellaceae; genus CALKGK01. The sequence continues at coordinate 24,361 of CAZYPV010000016.1, forward strand.
GCGCCGTAACTGCAGGATTGGACGTAGCCGAAGTGCAGCTAATTCAAGAAATGGCGCCCAGCATCGACATTCTTGGGGTGAATACCTATGGCGAAGTGGAATCGGTGCCAGAATTAATTCAACTCTATGGCTGGGACAAGCCTTACATGATTACGGAATGGGGACCGAACGGACACTGGGAGGTTCAAAAAACCACCTGGGGAGCACCCATTGAACAAAGCAGCACAGAAAAAGCCAACTCTTATCGTCAACGCTATTTGAACGCCATTGATGCCAACAAAGATCAGTGCATCGGCTCTTATGTTTTCCTTTGGGGACAAAAGCAAGAAACCACAGCTACGTGGTATGGTGTTTTCTTGGAAGACGGTTCGAGAACCCAAGCCATTGATGTGCTTCATGAAGTTTGGAAAGACGAATTTGCCGAAAACCGATGTCCCATCATTCGTTCATTCACCATTGAAGACGAAACGAAGGAAAGCAGTTTGACGTGCACCGTGGATGAGCGACTGCTCATTGAGTTGGACGTGGAAGATCCCGACATGGACGAACTCAGCTTCCAATGGAAGGTGATTCCTGAGAGCAATCAAACCAAGGCCGGTGGTGATTTCGAAGAAGCGCCAAGCTCACTCAGTGAATTTGAAGGTATTGATGATGATATGAGCATTAGTTTTGAAGCACCGAGCAATCCTGGAAAATACCGATTGTTTGTTTTTATTCGCGATGGCAACAACAATGCGGCCACTGCCAATTTCCCTTTTCTTGTGCAGGCATTCGACTAAATACTAGGCACAGCAACCCTGTTTAACCAAATCAAAAAGCCCTGACATCTTCGGATATCAGGGCTTTTTCGATCAAGCTTTTTTGCTTCTTCATGCTCACTTCAAATGCATGATTTTAAGCGTTTCCACGTTGTTCGTTCCAAGTACCCTTAACAGATACACTCCACTTTCCTGTTCACTCAAATCCACCTGCGGAAGGGCTCTTCCATCGCTCAGGTCCACACTTTGGTCAACAATCAATCGTCCGTTCATATCGCTCACCTGCAGTTGCACGTATTGTTTTTGTTCTGCGGCAAGTTCAATGGCATAATTGCCTGACCCAGTGCCCCTCACCTCGATAATCTCAAATCCTTCGTTGTGCTCAATGAATACGCCTAAGGTCTCGTACAACCATGCGCCCAAATCTTCTAAGTCGAGCGGATTGACGGGGTCTTCTTCACTTTCATCTCCGTCTTCTCCCTCGTTATTGTTTCCATCTTCCAAAGCAATGCAATTTCCATCACCTACGATTTCAAAGCCCAGTAAGATCGCTAGGCAGTAAGGCTGGGTGAATACCTGTCCTTCTGGTGTAAGGATGCACACTACGGTTTCACAATCGCTTGGATCCAGTTCTTCGCCACCTGCAATTTCGTCGTCAATAATATCTACATCGCAGTTGCCAGGGGCTAGAATTTCAAAGTTGTTCAGCACTGCAATGCAATAAGGTTGTTGGAAGATTTCTCCTTCTGGAGTTAAGATACACACCATGGTTTCGCAATCGTCTTCATCCAAACCTTCGGCACCCGTACCACCCGTGGGATCCACTTCGATGTCCAAATCACATGCCTCAGGGTCCAGAATTTCGAAACCTAGAATTTCTGCCAAACACAGGGGTTGTTGAAAAATCTCTCCCTCCGGAGTTTGAATGCATACCATGGTTTCACAATCCTCATTTCCGTTCGTTCCGTCGTTGGGATCATCCATCACAATATCGCTGCAATCCCCTTCTCCAACAATGGGCCACCCAATCACTTCGACGAGGCAAAGGGACAAGGAAATCACCTCTCCATCGGGATTCACCACGCATACTTCTGTGTCACAAAGCTCTCCATTCGCAGCAAAAATCTCATTGAAAAGTGCTGCGCAATTTCCGTCAAACACCAAATTCAAGCCGAGTAATTCTGCCTCGCAAATGGACAAGCTGTAAAATTCACCCATGTTATCAAAGGCACAAACGATTTGATCGCAGTAGTCGTTTTGATCATCATTCTCATCTTCGTTTTCATCATTGGGATCAATGTTCTCGCAATCTCCAAAGCCAACAATGGGCCATCCCAACAATTCAATTACACAAACGGAAAGCTCGATCACCACACCATCAGGATTTATCGTGCAAAACGTTTCTTCACACGGATTCCCACTACCATTGCTGAATTCTCCAAAATAACCCTCACAATCTCCATCAAAAATAACGTTGAGATTAAGTTCTTCCGCTTCGCAAACTGGTAAACTGTAGAAAGCACCCATGTCGTCAAAAGCACAAACGATTTGATCACAATATTCGAACTCATCACCACCGTTGCCGTCGTTCGGATCAAAATCATCGCAACTGCCGTCTGCTAAAACAATCAGCCCCAACTCTTCTGCCTCGCAGTAGGGCAAATTGTAGAGGTTTCCATCGGCATCAGTGGCGCACACGGGTTGCTCACAAAAATCGAAATCATCATTTCCATTGTCGTCTGGATTGGTCAAAGAGCAGTCGCCGAACCCAACGATTTCCACTCCGAGACCTTCCGCTAAGCAAAGGGGAAGTGCAAAGGCATTTCCTTCGACGTCAATAACACAAACCTCCTCAAGACAATTCGGATCTGCCAGGTCAAAATCGCCCAAACAAAAATCGTTCGGTAACACCTCTAAATTGTAGCATTCCGCTACACAGGCATTGGCCATAACATAAAATTGTCCGTCTGCATCTACGGCACAAACTGGGGCATTTTCTTCAGCACAATCGCACTGAGCGTTGGTGACGAACGCCAAGCCCAAAAAAAATAACACGGAAAAGATCTGTTTCATGAGTTGACAATTAAATACAATAACACCACAAACTTACGGGCAAGATGTTCTCGGTGCAAGACCCTTTCTGAATCAAGGCTTTGGGAAATATTGGAAAGCTAATAGTGTAACTCAACACTTCGTTGGGATAAGCACAGGCATGAACACCTAATTTCCCGGAATTAACCCGAAATGTTTTAAGATTTGCTCTACAGAAGGTTGCATCACCTTGGAACCGCTCAAATCTCCAAGTTTTGTTAGTTCCAATTTTGCGGCTTTCAAAAAACCCTCGTTTTCTCGTTCAAAGCGATTAAGCTCTTTGCTCTTTTCCTGATCGCTCCACTCAATGAATTTTGAGAAGTTGAAGTTCTCGGGAGTCACGTTAAGCTCATTGCATTCAATCAGCCAGACAATATTTACGTAGTAGAGCAACAAGGTCATACGCTGAGCCAACTCCTCACTCAACCCATTCGTGGAATCGCTGTTCCCTTTTTGAATGCTGGAACTAACATATTCCACAGGATTTTCTTCCCAATACCATTGATCAAGGCAGTAACGCACGTAAGGCAGGTCTCCGTTAAGCAGGGAAATTCGACGCGTACATGACCTGTGAGCACCTTTTCTAAAATAATTAAAGCACACTTGGTAATAATCGGTTTCCGTTGCCCATTGAAAGGGCATACTCATTAGAAACGCAAAACCGATGGTACCATATCGATACACGTGGGGGGAGTGAATGGGGAAATAACGAGGTGGAGTATTCCCATCTGGCATTACCCTGAACAAATAACCTACCTCAATTTTATCAAAAGGTAGCTCAAAGGCCTCTGTAATTGCTTCCTTTTTTTCTTGATCTAACTGATCCAAACCAGAATGCGTAATGTGAAGAAAATTCGCTTTCTCTGAATCAAAAACCAAACTGGTGATTTCATCTTTGTGCTGATAATAGTCAAACTTGTTTTTGAATCGGTCTTCTCCGGAAATTTTGAATTTACCGTTGATTGACATGTTGTTGAGGTATTTCGTGGCCTCTTCAAAAAAGATTCGATCATCCACAATTTGATCGCGATGTCCCATGGCTTTAATGGCCACCACTAAATCACCGAAGGCTTTATAAGCTTTGTTGATTTGCTGGGTACTGGCTTGATACTCGCCTTTTCCGGCGTTCGGGTTTTCTGAAATTTGAACACACTCTTCGATGAGCGGGTAAATCTTTTCTGCAAACCACTTCTTGCTCGCTTCCTTGTAGTAGCGCATGCCGAATGTGTCGTGTATCCATGAGTTCATGAAGCACATATTACAGAATTAGAGCTAAGGACACAAATACTACTCGTACTTATTGCTTAGAAGAGTTCAGCATAATAGCATTTCAAGTAAGCCCCCTCCGGAATTCTAATGGGGTGATCTACATCGTGTTCGCTCTTCTTTAAACAGCGATAAGCTCGACCTTCTTTGCGTAACATTTCTTCAATCAAGTCAAAAAATTCTTCGCTTCTGATTCGGGAAGAGCACGATGCAAACACCAAAATCCCATTTTTGCGCACCAGTGGGATGGACAATCGAAGCAGTCGTTTATAGGCTTGGATCGCTCCGGGAATCTCGCTGGCTTTTTTCGCGAAAGACGGAGGGTCCACCACAACAAGGTCGAAGGTGTCGCCCTTGCTTTGTAGCATTTCCATTTGTTCAAAAGCGTCCCCAACAAGCAGTTCGTGTTGTGGGAATGAACCGTTGAGTGCGGCGTTTTTCTTTGCCATTTCCAGGGCTTGTGCCGAGATGTCCAAGCTTACAACTCGTTTTGCTCCGCCGCACAAAGCGTGCACCGAAAAACCACCTGCGTAGGCGAAAACATCCAAAACCTCTTTTCCTTTGGACCATTCGCCTACTTGTTTTCGATTGTGGCGATGATCCAGAAAATAGCCCGTTTTGTGTCCATGAATAAGATTGGCCGAAAATTTTAATCCGTGTTCGTCAAACACCACTTCCTCTTCTACTAATTGGCCAAAGATCACACTCCCATTTTCGAAACCGTGTCGGGAAGCTGAGGCCGCTGTATTTCTGCTCAATCGAAGCACTACGGCATCCATTTCAATGTTTTTTTTCAATGCTTCCAACAAAAAATGGAGGTAAGGAAACCAAGCCGCAGAGTAGAGTTTCAGCACCGCATTTCTGCCATAGACATCGCAAATCACCCCCGGGAAACCATCATTCTCACCATACAACAAACGATAGCTGTTGGTAGCGGTTCGAAGGAGATCCTGACGCTTTTCACAAGCCTGATGTACGTGTTCATCAAACCATTCCTGATCAATGGTTCTCCCCTTCTTGAACTGCAAAATCTTGATGCGAATGGGGGAATCCATATCATACAGTCCGCAAGCCAAAAATTGATTTCTTCGTCGATCAAACACCACCGCCAAGTCTCCTGTTTTAGGAACCTTGCTTTCTTTCTCAATGCTTTCTTCAAAAATCCAGGGGTGTCCTTCTTTGATATGGCGTTCTGCTTTGCTTCGAACTTTAACGGCGATGCGTTCTGTTGGGATTTGAGGAAGTGAATTCACGGAGGTAAAATTAAGCTTCTCTTAGGAATAGTTTGATTTTTCTCGGGCAGATTCCATTTTGTATTTTGCTCAACAAAAGCAGACCAATTTGAAGATCTTAAAAAACAAAGAATACTGGAGTGCTTTGCTCGTGGTGGCATTTTACTTGGGTTTGGCCTTTACTTGGGCCATCAACTCTAAAGTTCCATTGGATGGGGAAGCTGCTCTTCGGGTTTCGAATTGTATGAATGTCTTCGACAACCCTGCGGAATTGGTTTCGCTTTGGAACAGTCCGCTATTTGTTCTCCTTTTTTCCATCCCCAGCCTCATCTCACTTCACGCCGTGCAATGGATCATGCCATTGATTCTTGCCAGCGGTGCCTGTGCTCTCTTTTTAGGTTTTCATCGAAAGGACTACAAGGGTGCACTCCTCATTATTCCCTTTTTTCTGTTTCAGTCGTATTCTTTCTTCTTGAGCCATCAGGCTTACCCCGAACCCCTTGCGGCAAGCATCATTGCTTGGTGCATTTACGCTTTCCTTCAACGCAGGTGGATCCTCCTTGGTGTGCTCACCGGCCTACTTCCGATGACCTGTTTTGAACTCTCCCCCGTGCTGCTCCTGCCTTTATTCCTCTTCATCTACAAGGGTCAATGGAAAGGTCTTTTCCTTCTTTTTCTCCCTACCTTGATTTGGGCCATCTTGGGAAGTATTGTGCACGAAGATGTCCTGTTTTGGATGAATGAGCCTGTATTCGAAATAAGCAACGGCAAGGAACTCCTTCAAACAAAATGGTATGTCCACCTCTATCGTCACCTCGTGGTTTGTGGTCCTGTGGTCTTTGTTCCATTTCTCAGTGGACTCTTTCTTGCCCTCCTTCAGAAAAAGCATCGCTTGTTCGGGATTTTATTCCTACTGGGCTTCTTGTTTTACAGCGTTCTGGATGGAATGATGGAGTGGATCAGCGATGTGAGCTACTTCCGTAAAATCACTGTTTTGAGTCCATTCATCGCTTTGTTTTCGAGCATTGGAGTTATGAATATTTGGGACGTGATGAACGGTAAGCGGCGAATCCCCTTGCCCATTTTTCAAAGCAAGCAAGCCTTAAGAAAAAAGCAAGCAGAAAAAGAAGATGCTCAACTCTACAAGTGGCAAAAAACGATACTCATTGGTCTTGCGTGCATTTCTGGCGCATTAACAACAACGAGACTTGCACATGAAATGATGGCCGATACTGAAAGTGACATCCATGTACTCATCCCCTTTTTCGGTTTGGCTGCGCTCTTTGTTTTGTTTGGAGTGGCTTTTGTCATCCGCAAGAGCAAAAAGCAAATTCCTTATACTTATTTGATCGCTTTTTCAGCCCTTGCTCTGGCCTTCATTACCGCATCTGAACTTTCCCACATCAACACTTCTGAAGACGCTGTTCAGGAAGAAATCCAATGGATTGGACCCCAAACCGAGTAGAAATTGCGCTTCGCTTGCACAAATTTGGCATTAACACTAACTTTCAGCGTTTTCTTAACTTTAATTCATGCTCTCAAAAAAAGCCCAATATGCCTTCCATGCCCTCACTTACCTGATGGAGAAAAAGGATGAAGGCCCCATATTGATCTCTCAGATTTCCAAAGAGAAGAGCATTTCTTTAAAGTTTCTGGAGCAGATTCTCCTCGAAATGCGAAAAGGAGGCATCCTCGGATCCAAAAAAGGCAAAGGAGGCGGTTACTACCTCATTAAAGAACCCCACGAGGTTCCACTGGCCAAAGTGATCCGCCTGATTGATGGTCCCATTGCCCTACTCCCCTGTGTGAGCTTAAACTACTATGAGCGTTGCGAGAATTGCGACGAAGCCAATTGTGGTCTCAATGCCGTGATGTCTGAAGTGCGTGATGCGAATTTGAAAATCCTCGAAAACAAAACCTTGGCCGACATCGCTCAAAAACCTTAAAAACAGCAGTTTACATCAAAACTACAACCTAGAAGAACGTTCCCTTCGTTTTTAATCTTTCTATTTACCCTATTATTTTAGTAGGTTTTATATACTTTTACAGCCATGTTTTTGGATTCACTCGTAAAAAGTAGGTTAAAATCTAGCAGCACGGTCAAACAATCGGTTTACAGAAGTATTGCGAAAACCATCTCTTGGCGTGTATTGGGCACGTTGGACACGGTGCTCATTTCTTATTTACTCACCGGAACCATCCGTGTTGCCCTGAGCATTGGGGCTGTTGAGGTGGTTTCAAAAATGCTCTTATACTACCTCCACGAACGCGCGTGGGAGCATTACCAACCAAAGCCGTAACCCCCATATGTCCTTAGAAGATAAAATACAAGCTACCCTTTCTGCGCTGAGGGAGGTGTCTGCCGAATTCCCGTCCAAGATTGCATTTAGCTCTTCATTGGGTGAAGAAGATCAAGTTTTGACGTGGTTCATAGCAAAACATGCCCTACCCATTGCCATTTTCACTTTGGATACGGGACGATTGTTCAACGAGTCTTATGAATTGCTCGCACGCACAGAAAACAAATACCAAATTGCCATCGATCTCAAATTTCCGGAGGCGACAGAGCTCCAATTACTGGTCAACACGCACGGCATCAATGGGTTTTATAAGAGTTTGGAAGCTCGAAAGGCGTGCTGTGGAGTTCGAAAAATCAACCCGCTCAAAAAAGCACTTGCCCCTTTTGACGCGTGGGTCACCGGCTTGAGAAGCGAACAATCTCCAAACCGCTCGTCCATCGACTTTCGTAGCTACGATGAGTCCTTTCAACTCGAAAAAATCAACCCCTTGCATCATTGGACGCACGAAGAAATTCGCGAATTGATTGACCGAGAGAACATCCCCACCAACCCGCTACATGCGAAAGGTTTTGTGAGCATCGGTTGCGCTCCTTGTACCCGAGCCATAGCACCGGGGGAACACCCAAGGAATGGTCGGTGGTGGTGGGAAAACTCACACAAAGAATGCGGATTACACAACATAAAATCAAGTACCACATGAGCCCCAACTTTCCCAGAGAACTCGAAAATGAAGCCATCTACATCTTCCGAGAAGCGGTGGAGCAATTTAAACGTCCTGTACTGCTTTTTAGCGGCGGAAAAGATAGCATTGCGTTGGTACAATTGGCTATTCGCGCTTTTTATCCTTCGAAGGTGCCTTTTCCTTTGATGCACATCGATACCGGACACAATTTTCCCGAGGCACTGGCTTTTAGAGATGAAATGGTTCAAAAATTTGGTCTTGACCTCATCGTCGAAAAAGTTGAAGACACCATACGAGAGCAGGGAATCATTGAAGAAAAAGGTCCTTATGCGAGTCGCAATGCCTTGCAGTCCATCACCCTCCTCGATGCCATTGAAAAACACAAATTCGATGCTTGTTTTGGAGGAGCTCGTCGGGATGAAGAAAAAGCTCGTGCAAAGGAGCGCATCTTCTCCGTGAGGGATGATTTTGGTCAATGGAGTCCGGAACAACAACGACCAGAATTGTTCAACATGCTCAATGGAAGCATTCAAACCGGTGAAAATGTGCGCGTATTTCCGATTTCGAATTGGACCGAATGGGATGTTTGGAATTACATCAAGGAAGAGGAAATTGAACTCCCTTCATTGTACTTTGCTCATGAGCGGGAAGTATTTCTTCGTGATGGTATGATTTGGCCTGCTTCCCCCTACATTCAACTGAGCAAGGGAGAAGATACTCACCGTCAAATCGTGCGCTTTCGAACGGTGGGCGATATGACCTGCACTGCAGCGGTGGCTTCTGACGCAAGAAGTATGGAAGAAGTAATGGGCGAAATCTGGGCAGCAAAAATTTCTGAACGCGGCGCAAGAATTGACGACCAACGATCAGAAGCTGCCATGGAGGAACGTAAACTTAACGGATATTTTTAGTATGGATTTATTACGAATTGCAACATCGGGAAGTGTGGACGACGGGAAAAGTACCCTGATTGGTCGACTCCTCTACGAAACAAAACAAATACCCGAAGATAAGCTACAAGCCATCGAAAGCGCCAGCCTCAAACGCGGTTTGGATTTCTTGGATCTTTCCTTGCTCACCGACGGACTCATTGCAGAGCGAGCTCAGGGAATCACAATTGATGTCGCTCACATTTATTTTCACACCGAAGAGCGCAAATTCATCATTGCAGACACTCCCGGCCATGTTGAATATACGAGAAACATGGTTACCGGCGCTTCCAATGCCCAAGCCTCCATCATTCTCATAGACGCGAGAAAAGGCATCTTGGAACAAACCAAGCGCCACCTCTACATTGCCCATTTGTTGCAGCTTTCGAATGTCATTGTAGCTGTAAACAAAATGGACTTGGTGGATTATGACGAAGCAGTATTTCGAAACATCCAAAGAGAATTTGAACACCTCATCAAGTGCATCGGTTTTCATGGAAATGTACACTTTCTGCCCATGAGTGCTTTGAAAGGGGAAGGGGTAACGCAATTTTTGGGGTATCAAAAATGGTTTGAAGGAGCTCCCTTGTTGGACCTTTTAATTCAACTTCCCGTGTTGGAAGAAAACACATCATCGCAAGCATTCCGTTTTCAAGTGCAGCACGTTATTCGGCCTAAATCCTCCACTCATCCAGATTTCAGGGGCTTCGCTGGGAGCTTGCATGCGGGCGAAAGTTTTGTGGGTCAGCGCGTGAGCAACGCTCGAAGCGGACAATCTTCTAGCATTAAAAGCATTGAGAAATGGGGCAATGCCATCAGCTCGAGTAAAAAAGATCTCGCTTTAACCTTGATTCTGGAGGATGAAATTGATCTTCGCCGGGGCGATATTCTGCTTCCCGAAGAAGCCTTGGGCAACACCCGAAAGCAAGTTACAGCAGAATTGTGCTGGCTCAATGGGGCAAGTCATCAAAGCGGAACCACCTATCTCCTTCAGCAAGGAACTGCTCGCACAAAATGCAAAATCAAATCGATCACCAAAAGCCTCGATTTGTTGGACCTGCAATGGAAAACGGGCGGGACTTTGGAGAGCAACAGCATTTCTGAAATTGAACTTCAGTTGGCGGCCCCAATGCACATGGACCCCTACTCTACCTCCAACAAACTCGGGGCCTTTATTTTAATTCATCCTCAAAGCATGTTAACCTTGGCTGTTGGTTTTCCGAAGCGTTAAATCACCTCTGCCACCACAAAAACACTGCCTCCCACATAGATGCAGTCTTCCGGTTTTGCATAGAGGTGTGCGGCTTCATAGGCTTTCTTCACCGATGAAAAGGTCTCCCCTCTCAAGCCCATCATTCCTGCTTTTTCGGCCAGCGCATCTGCGGGAAGTGCCCGTGGAATGTCGGCAGCGCAGAAATAATAATTGGCTTCCTTTGGCAACATCGAGAGAACGCTGTCCACATCTTTATCTCCCACCATTCCAATGATGAAATGGAGGTTGTGATAGTTCATTTTTGGCAATGCCTTGAGCACAATTTCAAACCCCGCAGCATTGTGAGCACAGTCTGCTATGCACAAAGGACGCTCACCAAGGATGTCCCACCTTCCGCGCAAACCGGTATTCTTCTTCACATTCAAAAAACCGCGTTTCACAGCATCTTCATCCAGTTTCCACCCTTGAGTCATCAGTACTTTGAGTGCCAGTAATGCTGTTCTTAGGTTTTCTTCTTGATAGGGTCCTACCAAATCGCTCTCATACACAGGCACATCGTTCTGCTCAACGAAGTGAATGGAGGAAGTCCGTTCATGAGCATAAGCCTTGAAAACGCTTTTGGCCTCTTCTCTACTTGGACCAATTACAACAGGTACCTCATTTTTGATGATTCCCGCTTTTTCTCCTGCAATTTTTTCAATGGTATCTCCCAAAAATTGGGTGTGATCAAAACCAATATTGGTGATGACGCTCAGCTCGGGAACTACTACATTGGTAGAGTCCAAACGGCCGCCCATACCGGTTTCGATAACGGCAATATCTACTTCAGCGTAGTTGAAATATTCGAAGGCCATGAGCACCGTAATTTCGAAGAAGGACGGTTGAATGCTTTGCCATTGTGCTTCGTAGTGTTCCACAAATTGCACGACCATGCTCTCTGGGATCATTTCACCGTTTACTCGAATGCGCTCTCTAAAATCTTTCAAGTGGGGCGAAGTGTACAATCCTACCTTATAACCCTGTTCTTGAAGGGCTGAAGCCATGAGATGAGAAACGGAGCCCTTTCCATTGGTTCCCGCTACATGAATGGATTTGAATCCCCGCTCGGGATGATCAGCCATTTCCATCAATCGGTGGGTTGCGGTAAGGTCTGCTTTGTAGGCTGCTGCTCCCTGTCGCTGGTACATGGGCAACTGGCGAAAGAGCATTTCAATGGTGTCTGAGTAGCTGCGTTTCATGGCCGATTGAGATTTGTTCAAAAAAGGCTCACCGAAGCGAGCCATTTCTATTTAAACAATTATTTCAGTTCAAAGTTGAAGGTCATACTCCCTTTCTGTTTTGGAGGTGCGTCCTGTTTTACGGTGAACGTCGCTTTTTTTGCTGCTGTTTCAGCCAAGGTAAACAGGTAGTTACTGGTGGTAGTGGATTTGGGATAGTTTCTTGCGGTGCTGATAACATTGCCATTTCGATCCACATAGATGTCCAACACCACTTTCCCTTGTTCACTTGGTCGCTCAGAGAGGGTGGGTTGCCCCGTCATTCCTCTCCCACTCAGTGCCCATCCAATCCCTTCGCCTTGGACAATGCCTTTCCCTTCTATGGTTCCATTTTGAGCCCCCTCGTTTCCTTCACCTTCATTTTCTCCATCCGAGCCGCCTCCACCACTGGTCTTATTAATTTGGTCTAGAATATTCCCCAATTTCCCAGATACTTGTGGTTCTGGATCCGGTTTGGGCTCGGTGGTGTTGGTTGGATTTTTTGCGGTGTTGACATTCACCTCTGAATTATCCTGTACAACCGTTTCTTTGGTCTCTGCGCTTTGTTGACTTGTTGTACTTGATGCACTCTCTTCAATGACTTCCTCTGGTTTTTCGGAAGGTACTTCCGACTCTGTATCACCTCCTGCGTTGGAAGTGGACCCAAAATCGGCCATTCCCACTGCTACAAAAGTTTCTCCTGGAGGTGGATCCATGGTGGTGAATGCTGTGAGGAAAAAACACAACACGAGGATGATCAGAAAAGTTCCTCCTGATATCACTCCCGCGATGATGCGGTCTTTTTGTTCTCTTTCTTCCTGTACACTCATGGTATTAGTCTTTTTTTGGGCTTGAACCCAACATTACTTTCCAATCGTTGGCTTTCGCCATTCCAATCACCTCTACCGTTGCTCCCGTGGGTACGGTTTTGTCCACTTCGAGGTAGAGTGTTTTTTCCGACATATCGTCCATCCTCGCCTTGAGAATCGACTCCAAGTCTCCTTTCTCCACTCTTCCTTTGTCCACCAAATAGACTTCATCTTTGGTGATGGACACCGTAAGTTTGGAAGCCTGTGAGGTTACCCCCTTGCTTTGCGGAAGGTCCACATTCACTCCTTTGCTCGCCAAGGTGGAGAGGATCACAAAGAAGATGAGCAAAAGGAATACCAAATCGGTCATGGACGACATGTTTCCCGTTACGCTCACTTTATTTCGTTGTCCTAAATCCATGATTTGAATTATTTTCCAGGTTCTTCAAGGATGTCGATGAATTCAATGCTCGAGGCCTCCATTTTATGGATGACCTTGGACACTTTTCCTACGAGGTAGTTGTATGCCATGTAAGCAATAATACCTACGATGAGACCAACAATGGTGGTCACCATGGCCTGTTTGGTACCTGCAGAGATGTCTTGAACTTCAACGCTTCCAGCTACTTCCATTTGAACAAACACCTGCACCATCCCGATCACCGTACCGAGAAATCCAATCATTGGTGCCACACCAGCAATGGTCGCCAATACACTCAAATTCTTCTCTAGGCTATAAATCTCGAGTTTACCCACGTTTTCAATGGACGCAGAAATGTCTTTCAAGGGCTTTCCAATACGCGCAATTCCTTTTCCAAGCATACGTGCAATCGGAGTATAGCTTGTAGAGCAGAGGTTCTTGGCGCTGTCGAGCTTTCCATCGTGGATGTAGTCTTTGATCTTATTCATAAAATCTTTTTCTTCCTTGAGCGCTTTGCTGATGGCAAAGGTTCTTTCGAAGAAAATATAGATCGCAATGATGGACAAAAGCGCCAAAGGGATCATGATGTACCAACCTCCTTCCATGAGGAGATCGAGTACCGACACGGATACTTCTTTGGTTTCTTCAGAGATGTTTTCGGCCACAGAATCGGCCGCATTAATGGTTCCTTGCAAGAGTAGCAGTTTCATTTTCGATTTCCTTTCAATTGATAACGGAAAAGTATTTAAATAATTACCCCGCCGAATGGGCGGGGTAAAAAGGTTTTGAATAGTAGAACGTTAATAGCTTGGGATAAGCTTAGCTTTAACTCATCAGCAAGAAGACCCCGGCTCCTGCGAGGTAACCAACCAGTGCTAACCAAGCAATTTTCTTGAGGTACCAGAAAAAAGAAATGCGTTCCATTCCCATAGCAACCACTCCTGCTGCTGAACCGATGATGAGCATACTCCCTCCCGTTCCCGCGGCATAAGCGATGAAATGCCACACGTGATCGTCGGTTTGATACTCTGTGATATTGAACATCCCCATACTCGCGGCTACTAGTGGTACATTGTCAATAACAGCTGACCCCGCTCCAAGCAACAGCACAAATACATTGTTGTTCATTACCGCCTGTACATCTTGACCAAAGGTGAAAATCATCCCCAAAGACTCCAAGGCTGCAACGGTCATCAAAATCCCTAAAAAGAAGAGGATCGATGGCATTTCAATTTTCTCAAGTGCACGGAACGTTGGGCTCAGGTGTCCAGTTTGCAAAGCGTCCCCAGAGTGGGCATCCTCCAAACTGGTCATCGAAAACTGACGATTGGAAATGATCTCAGCGAACAGTGCAACTACTCCAAGAGACAGCATCATACCCACATAAGGTGGCAAGTGGGTTACGGTTTTGAAGATGGGAACAAAAACAATCATCCCCAAGCCCAAATACAGCATGAGTGGACCTTTCGCATTGGTATCTACTTCTGGTTCTGGCGCTTCAAATTCCCCTTTAAATGCCGGCATGAACGAAGCTAAAGTAACGGGCAAAATCATGCAAATAGCTGAAGGTAGAATGAGGTATTCCATCAACTTCACAGTGGTTACTTTCTCTCCCATCCAAAGCATGGTGGTGGTTACATCTCCAATTGGTGACCACGCTCCTCCGGCGTTGGCTGCTACAATGATCAACCCCGCGAACCAAATTCGATCGTCGCGTTCTGGGACGAGTTTTCGAAGGATGGTAATCAATACAATCGTGGCAGTGAGGTTATCAATGATGGCCGATAAAAAGAAAGCAAGGATGGCCATGATCCAAAGCAAAACCCGTTTTTTCTTGGTGCGGATAAAGCCTTTAATGGTAGAGAATCCGTCAAAATGATCGATCACTTCAACGATGGTCATCGCCCCAATGAGGAAAATCAAAATCTCACACGTTTTTCCAAAATGGTGAAGTAGGGTTTCTTCGAGGGTATGCAAGCGCGCATCATGACCCATGGCTGCGAAATTCTCGGTTCCCATACTACCATCCATGAGGTGGTGAAGATTGCTGTTGAACCAAGTCGTAAAACCGTCCAAACCAAAGGCCACACCTGCCCATGCAAGCGCCATCATGAGTAAGGCTGTAACGAGCTTATCAATCTTGATGGTGTGCTCAAGGGTTATGGCGAGGTATCCTATGGCAAATACCGCTACAATAAATGTTTCCATGCTGGTGTTTAAATAAGTTTTTTAAGTGCAATTTCGAAGGCAGCTTTTGCAATGCCTGTTTTTTCTGGATGAACTGCCTTTACGTCGGCAAGGGCTTTTCGGATGGTTCTCGAGGTATCTTCAAAGATGCCTTCATCACTCAAATCTACATCTCCACTACTCATGAGATAAGCAAATACTCTGGCCATTCCACAATTTGCAATGAAATCCGGAATGATGGAGATGTGGTTATCCGCGTGATCGGCTATTGGTCCAAAAAAGATTGCCTCGTCGGCAAATGGCACGTTGGCTCCACACGCCACAACTTCGATTCCCGTATTGATCAGTTGTTCGATTTGGTCTTGAGTAATGAGTCGGGACGCTGCACAAGGAATAAACACCTCCGCATCCAAGGACCAAATTTGAGCATTCACTTCCTCAAAAGACATCAAATTCTCCTCTTTCAAGGCATTCCCATCTTTTTGTACAAACAGTTGGCGCACTTCTTCGTGGGAGAGCCCTTCTTGACGAATAATTCCGCCCACTCGGTCAATGATACCCACGATCTTCGCACCCATCTGAGAAAGATAATACGCTCCTGCCGCACCAACATTCCCCCATCCTTGCACCACCACTCGTTTGCCTTCGATTTGTCCTCCGTAAAGGTCGTAATAGTGCTTCACGCTTTCCGCAACACCAAAACCAGTGATCATGTCAGCCACTTTATAATTCCGGCGCAAATCCGGTGAATACTTTTGGTCTTCCAAGGGCTTGACAACTCCCAAGCGGAGATTGCCAATTCGTTTTACCTTCTGTGCTTCTGTTGGTTGAAAGTGGCCATTAAACACGCCTTCCTGAGGATGCCATACACCGCAATCTTCCGTGATGGGAATAACTTCGTGAATTTCATCTACGTTGAGGTCTCCTCCAGTACCGTAATAATGTTTCAGCAAAGGTGTTACTGCTGCATACCAGCGCTCCAAAACCTCGTGCTTCCTGGGGTCTCTTGGGTCAAAGTTAATGCCTGACTTTGCACCGCCAATTTGCGGACCCGACACTGTAAATTTCACTTCCATGGTTTTGGCGAGTGATTCTACTTCGCGCTTATCGAGTCCCACACGCATCCGTGTTCCTCCACCAGCGGCGCCACCGCGAAGTGAATTGATCACTACCCAACCTTTCGCATCGGTGTAGGGATCATTCCATTCAAAAACCACTTCAGGGACTTTCTCTTCGTAAGCTTTTAAGAGCGCTTTCATACTTTTCTTTGTTGGTCGTCCAAAAATAGAAAAATCACCTACTCTGAACGATAAAAGCACTTTGTTTTATCCCCAAGCTTTTCTCAATCAACCTGCTTTTTCAGGGAAGCGCAATCAAACCGGCACAATGATCCCTGCTCGCACCCGTGATTCCCGCAATGATGTTGTTTTCACCACGAAACCTCAGCACGCCCAAAAAGGCAAAAACAAGGGCTTCTTTAAAGGCGATGTAGCACTGTTCTTCAGAGGAAAGACTTTTGATGCTTAATCCTTTAGGCAGTGTTTTTTCTATTTCCAGCATCAACACCCGATTGAAAGCTCCTCCTCCCGTCACCAACAATTTTCCTTGTACTGCGCTCAACGCCGAAGCTACACGTTCTGCAATGTGGGCACAAGCGGTGCGCATTCGATCTTCCAAACTCAATTGCGCCGTGAGCTTGTTCCAAAGGGGTAAAAATTCAGCATCAAACCATTCATAACCCAAAGACTTTGGTCCACTCAACCCAAAATACTCCAAGCGTTGCAGTCCGCTCAATACTTCCTGGTGCACTTGTCCCATAGCGGCAAGTCTTCCGTCCATATCAAATTCCATCCCCAGTTCTGAAGCTAGGAGGTTCAAAAGATGATTGGCCACAGTGAGGTCTTTGGCGAGATGTTGTTTGTTCTCGAAGTAGGAAACATTCGCAAACCCTCCCAAATTCAAGCACGCTGCCATTTCACCAAAAAGATATCGATCGCCCATGGGTACGAGCGGAGCACCTTGTCCGCCCAAGGCCAAATCTGCCCTACGAAAATCGCCCACCACTGGAAACCCCGTGTGGCTTGCTATCAGCCCTAAATCTGCTAGCTGTAGGGTGAGTTTTTTTTCGGGTTGATGGAAAACGGTTTGTCCGTGAACTGCAATGAGCGCACAATCTTCCTTGGCTTCACTCAAAAAGACGTTGAGGTGTTCAGCCCAGAAAAGACTCAAATCATGCTCTAAAAATGCCAATTCCTCGGCACTCAAAAAACGCGCTTTGTGCATGCGCTCACTGAGATCCTTGGGGTAGGTGGTTCCCTTTGCGCAAAGCACTCTGAAACTCCACGTATCTGCTACCTTTTCAAACTCGGCGAGCACCATGTCCATACCGTCAAGTGACGTTCCAGACATCACTCCTGCCGCTATCATGCGATTTTGAGCCCTCATTTCCATATCGAATTGTCTATTGCCTTTGAATGCACTAAATTCGCAATCCGCAAGTCAGTGCTTGCCGGCATCGAACAAATGTAGTTCAATATACAACAGACATGAATTTCGAACTTAGTGAAGAACAATTAGCCGTACGCGACGCGGCAAGAGATTTTGCGCAGAACGTCCTAAAGCCAGGAGTAATTGAGCGCGATAATGAGCAACGTTTCCCTGCGGAAGAGATCAAGCAACTTGGTGAACTCGGTTTTATGGGGATGATGGTTGACCCAAAATACGGCGGGTCGGGAATGGATACCATCTCCTACGTTTTGGCCATGGAAGAACTTTCAAAAATTGATGCTTCTACCTCGGTATGTGTTTCAGTGAACAATTCTTTGGTTTGCTGGGGAATTGAAACCTTCGGAACAGAAGAGCAAAAACAGAAATACCTTCGTCCGCTCGCTACGGGTGAGAAAATTGGTGCCTTTTGCTTGTCTGAACCCGAAGCGGGATCGGATGCTACTTCACAGCGCACCACAGCCATCGACATGGGAGATCACTACCTCCTGAATGGAACAAAAAACTGGATTACCAACGGAAATAGCGCCAGTATTTATATCGTCATTGCTCAAACCGACGCAGATAAAGGCCACCGCGGAATCAACGCACTGATTGTAGAGCGCGACATGGATGGATTCATTGTTGGGGCGAAAGAAGACAAGATGGGTATTCGAGGTTCTGACACCCATACCTTGATGTTCCAAGACGTGAAAGTGCCTAAAGAAAACCGCATCGGTGAAGACGGCTTTGGATTTAAATTCGCCATGAAAACCCTTTCTGGTGGAAGAATTGGTATCGCTGCTCAAGCCTTGGGGATTGCCTCAGGTTCCTTGGAATTTGCAACGGCCTACTCGAAAGAAAGAAAGGCCTTCGGAAAAGAAATCTCCAAGCACCAAGCCATTGCCTTTAAATTGGCAGACATGGCAACGGATGTTGAAGCGGCTCGCTTGCTTTGTTTGAAAGCAGCTTGGTTGAAAGACAACGGAAAGAATTACGACCAAGCCTCAGCCATGGCGAAGTTGTATGCATCCACCGCAGCCATGAAACATTCTGTGGAAGCAGTACAAATTCACGGAGGATATGGTTTTGTGAAAGAGTATCATGTGGAGCGTTTGATGAGAGACGCGAAAATTACGCAGATCTATGAAGGAACGAGTGAAGTACAAAAGATTGTTATTTCTCGCGGACTCCTAGCAGAATAGGTCTTTTCACACAAAAGATTGTTCATTGAGAACAGCATAACCGAGTGAGCTTTGGCTTGCTCGGTTTATTTTTGTTCTATGTTTTCCTTTGTGAAAAAATTCGTCCTCTTGGTTTTTGTCCTCGGTCTTGCACTGGGAAGCGTTTGGTATTTCTCTGAGCAAACCCAAAAGCAATCACCCCGACAAAACCCCTTGCTCCTACTTCAAGAGGAATTGGATCTGGCCGGACAAATTAATCGTCCCGAACAACTTTTGAAAGCAACAGACAACGAATGGTTTCAACGGCTATTTAAGGACAATAGTTGGGCTGCTTTCGCAGAAAATGATGCTTTAGCAGAAGTGGGTTCACTTGCATTCTTCACCACTTCCTCCAATACCGAAGAACTCATTTTTGCCATTGGGTTTCCCTCTAACACCAACGCTGAAGAAGCCTTTCAGCATGTTCTTCAAAAATTCAACTGGAGCGGAAAACAAAGTGGAAACAAAATGCAAATTAGCGGAGAACATGCACTCCACTTCAGTTTTGAACAAAACTGTCTCTTCATCTCAAAAAAAGAGATCCAGCTCAATTTCAAAGAGGATGCTCCCCCATTCTTCACTCCTGAAAAGCTCAACTCATGGGACGAACAAGCCCACATCAATCTTTGGGTTCGGGCTACAAAAGAGAAGCAAAACACAGGAGAGTTGAGCAGTGCTCCATTTGCAGATGCTTATTGTGCCGATCTCTACCTCCACGATAACGGCGTGAAATGCAGCGCACTTGCCTTTCATCCAAACAAAGATGAATACCTCCATGGAAAACGCCGCTGGGGAAAAGACTTGCGTGCACATTTGCCAACGGATGCCACGAACATCCACATCGAACATGCTTTGTCTGCCAAGGATTTGATCCTTCAGGCCAAAGAGCGGCTTTCAGCTCGAAATCAGCTTGCCGACTACCATGCACAACAAGCCGCCATTGAACAAGAACACGCCTTGCTTCTCGATGAAACTTGCCTCTCGTGGAGCAACGGGAGCCGAATGCGTTTTGAGTCGAGAGGAAAATCATTCTTGGCCCTTGAACTCAGTGATTCCTTGGCCTTTGGAAATGCCATTGCTCAATTGCCCAACGTGGAGCTGCTCGCAGAAGAAGGCCACTTTTACATTCACTGGTCGGCCCCAGAACTCTGGCAAAACGTCCTCCTTCCACCCTTCAACCTCAAGGCGAACTGGGCCGTTTTAAGGGGTGATGTTGTGGTTTTTGCTGAAGGTTTTGATGACTTGCAAACCTATTCAAGACAGATGGATCGTGTTTCAAGAGAGGAAGTGCCTTTGAAAGAAATGGCTCCCATTCATCTCGCTTTGAAGCCTGAAAAAGTGGCCAGCTTCCTTCCCAGCCTTAACCTCAGTTTGGCAAACTTGGATCCCGACGGACTTGAAAAAGCATTCTCATTTTTGGAAATGAACATTGACGCCAGTGATGCAGATCGATCGGTGATGCAGTTTTCTCTTTTAGAAGAAAAAAACCTCGAAGACGAAGGGGAAGTAGACTTACGCTGGGAATACCTCGCTGAGTTCAACATTACCGGTGATCCCCAATGGTTCAAAGATCATCGAACCAACGGTTATTATGTTCTTTTTCAAGATGAAAAGAACCAACTTGTCGCACTCAATGAGGAAGGAAAAAAACGATGGAGCAGAGCACTTCCAGGACCAATTTTGAGCGAAATTACTCAGATCGACCTTTACAAAAATGGCAAATACCAAATCATATTCAATACCTCTAACGCCGTTCATTGCATTGACATATTAGGAAATAACGTGAGTGGTTATCCCTTGGAACTCCCCACGAAGGCGAGTTCTCCCTTGGCCGTGTTTGATTATGACAAAAACCGAAATTATCGCTTCATCATTGCCTTGGAAGATGGCAGCACGTTCAACTTCCAAGATGAAGCCAAGCGAACGAAGGGGTGGAAATTCAAATCCAAAGGAGCTCCAATCATCGATTTGAGGCACATTAAAGCGGGCAATAAAGACTACATTTTTTGTCGCGACGAAAAAGGAGCACTTCGATTATTGAAGAGAAATGGTGAAGATCGATTCAACAGCAAAGCAGAAATCCCCCAAAATGCGCGTTATCTCGACTTCTTCATGAAAGAGAAAATTGAGCATTCGAGTTTGGTGCTGTGCGATAGCAGCGGACAGGTGATTGAAAGGGTATTTGGTGATGGAACCGCCGGACGAATGACCGGTCTTGCTCGTGCGGAACATTTGCTGCTTGCCGACTTTGATGAAGATCGTTTGAACGATTTGATCTTGGCAGATTCCCTAACCCTAGAAGTTTTCAATAGTGCTCGTCAGCGCATTCTTAAATACCGCAGTACTTCCCCCATCAGCGCTCGTCCGCAAGTGTATCGATTTCCAAATGCAACTGTCGTGGGAGTGCTCTTGGCAGACGAAAACAAGTTGATTTTTATTGACGAACAAGGAAACACCTACTTCAAGGAAGCAGTATTTGGCAAGAGTATGCCCTCCATTCGGGATGCCAACGGGGATGGGACCTTCGATCTGCTCACCAAAGACGGAAAAAAAACCATCCTCTGTTATCAATTCTAAACTTTCCAAGACCAGCATTGGGCGGCCATGCGGGCTTTTCACCTAAGAAATCTTGCTCCAATCCTTGCGTTGTTTCATTGCTTTTTTGAGTCCCAAGGCGATGAGTTCATTCTTTGGGAGAACAAAATCAGGGTCTTCATCCATCTTCACAATGGCCATTTTACGCGCCTTGCTGAGGATCTCTTGATCGGTGGCCAAATTTGCCACCTTAAGGTTCATCAATCCGCTCTGCTGTGTTCCCATAATATCACCCGGTCCGCGCAACTCCAAATCCACCTCTGAAATTTTAAAGCCATCATTGGTCTCACACATGGTTTTGATTCTCGTTCGCGCATCGGAGCTCAGCTTCAGTCCACTCATCAAAATGCAGTAGCTCTGCTCCGCACCCCTACCCACTCTACCCCGAAGCTGGTGCAATTGAGACAAGCCAAATCGTTCTGTACTTTCAATCACCATAACACTGGCATTGGGCACGTTCACCCCTACTTCAATCACAGTAGTGGCCACCAATAGTTGGGTTTCTCCTTTGGCAAAACGGCGCATCTCATAGTCTTTATCTTCCGGTTTCATCTTGCCGTGGACAATGCTAATTTGGTACTCGGGCATGGGGAAACTCCTGGAGATGCTTTCATATCCATCCATGAGATCTTTATAATCCATGCTTTGGCTTTCTTCAATCAAGGGATAAACCACATAAACTTGCCTACCTTTTTTGATCTCATCTTTCAGGAAAGCGAATACACTTAAACGATGTGCATCTGTGCGGTGTACAGTTTTAATTGCTTTTCTCCCGGGGGGAAGTTCGTCGATCACGGAGATATCGAGATCGCCATACATCGTCATCGCCAGCGTTCTTGGAATCGGGGTTGCCGTCATCACCAAGACATGCGGTGGTAATTGTGCCTTCGCCCACAATTTCGCCCGTTGTGCCACACCAAATCGGTGCTGTTCATCAATGATGGCCATCCCCAAACACTTGAATTTTACCTTGGGTTCAATCAAAGCATGGGTACCGATGAGGATATTGATTTCGCCCGATTCAAGGCCTTCGTGGATGCTTCTTCGCTCAGCGGTTTTTACAGAACCTGTGAGGAGAGCAACTTTTACGGGGAGCTTCTCAAGCATTTTTTGAAAACCCTCATAATGCTGCTGAGCCAATATTTCCGTTGGCGCCATGAGGCAAATTTGGTAACCATTATCAATCGCAAGTAGGCCCGACAAAAGCGCCACAATGGTTTTCCCACTTCCTACATCGCCTTGAATGAGCCGGTTCATGTGGTAGCCAGAATTGACATCCGCCCTAATTTCTTTGATCACGCGTTTTTGAGCTCCCGTGAGTTCAAATCCAAGATGATGCTCATAGAAATTGGTAAAAATCTCTCCCACGTTGGAAAACCGCGCGCCAACCGTTCTCTTGGTGCTTACCAGTTTTTGACGAAGTAGAACAAGCTGCAGAAAAAACAGTTCTTCAAATTTTAATCTTTGCAAGGCAGCGAAGTAATCTTCCATGCTTTCAGGAGCATGCATGTTGATGATGGCCATTCTTCTTGAAGGAAATCCCAGCTCATCAATCATGTCTTGAGGCAAAGTTTCTGGCATTTTTGCAGGCAGTTGGGTGAGTGCATTTCGAATCACCTTCGATATCCCTGCACTATTTAGCCCTTTCTTCCCTAACTTTTCCGAAGACGAATACACTGCTTGAAACCGACCACCTTCCAGCTTGTCCATGTTGCTTTCCAAATCCAAATCAGGATGAGCGATGTTCCACGTGCCTTTGTATTCTGAGGGTTTTCCATAGATGACATAAGTCACCCCCGCCTTGATTTTAGGTTTGATCCATTTAATACCCTTGAACCAAAGCAGTTCAATTTGTCCGCTTTCATCTTGAAAGGTGGCAGACAAGCGAGTTGACCTGCCCGTGCCCAACTCTTTCATTCGGATGATTTGTCCTTTCAACTGAACACTCATCCCTTCATTGTCGATATCGGCCACACGATGAAAAACCGTTCGATCGATGTGTCTGAAGGGAAAATACTCCAGGAGATCCATCACCTTAAAAATGCCCAGCTCTGATTTCAGAACCTCTGCTCTAGCAGGACCAAGTCCCTTGACATATTCAATGGGGGTATCTAAAAAGTTGGATTGCATTGTGCGTGCTAAGATAAAGAAATAAGCTGCTTTTACTCCCCAACCGCTGCCTGAGCCGAGTCGAAGGCAGTTTACCAAATCAAGCTCCCCCC
>CAZYPV010000017.1:0-18701 GCA_964649515.1 uncultured Comamonadaceae bacterium
AGCACCTCATCTCTTCAAATCTACCCCAACCCCAGCCAAGGCAGTTTCCAAATACAAAGCAACACCTTCAAAGAAGGCGAACAAATCCAAGTGCGTTTGTACAGCCTAAGAGGAGATGTGGTAGCAGCACAAAGCCTTAATTACACCAAGGGTTTGCTGCTCAATTACCGCCAAGTTGCCAAAGGCATGTATGTGCTTCAATTGGTGGGTGAAGGAAACAGTGTAGCTGCGCGGGTGCAGGTGGAATAATCTATATGCTTCATTTCTAGATAAAGCCGGAATGCAAAATTTGATCCCTTGGGGGCAAATGTGATGCTTGAAACGCCGTGCTAACGAAACAATGTGCTGGCGAATAGCATTTCAGATAAATATGCGACCCCGCTAGGAATCTCAGAGTGAGAATGAGTGCGAGAATGAGGGGACGTTAATCAATCACAAAAACAAAAGAACACTGACCCAAGCGCGGTCACCTATTTACAACACCATCAATTAATTCCCAGGATAGGCTTTCAAACCTTCGCTCAAGCACTCCATTGCTGCGCTCAGGGCCTCGGTGTTTAGGACGTAGGCAATTCTAACTTGGTTCTTTCCGTGTCCGGAAGTTGAATAAAAACCAGCCGCGGGGGCCATCATCACCGTAGCGTTCTTGTAATCGAAGGACTCCAACATCCACTGGCAGAAATGCTCGGCATCATCCACTGGCAACTCTGCGATGCAATAAAATGCACCACTTGGTTTCGGACAACGAACGCCGGGCATGGCATTCAGGGCATCAACCACCAAATCTCTTCGTTTCACGTACTCGGTGGAAACATCGTCGAAATACTGTTGGGGCGTTGCAAGGGCCGCTTCTCCGGCAATTTGTCCTAAGGTTGGCGGACTCAATCTCGCTTGTCCGAACTTCAAGGCCGTGGCCATCACTTCTTTGTTCTTTGAAATCATGGCACCAATTCGCGCTCCGCACATGCTGTAACGTTTCGACACCGAATCAACCAAAATCACGTTTTGCTCCAATCCTTCCAAATTCATCACCGAAAAGGGCTTCGCACCATCGTAACAAAACTCCCTATAAACTTCGTCAGCGAAGAGGTACAAGTCGTGCTTCAACACCAATTCTCGCAATTGTTCCAGTTCCGCTCTCGAATACAAATAGCCCGTAGGATTGCCCGGGTTGCAGATCAAAATCCCTTTTGTTCTTGGGGTGATTTTTGCCTCGAAATCTGCGATTGGTGGAAGGGCAAAACCGTCTTCTATTTTCGCCGTAACCGGAACTACTTTCACATTGGCCGTTTGAGCAAAACCGTTGTAATTGGCGTAAAACGGTTCCGGAATAATCACCTCATCTTCTGGGTCGAAACAAGTCTGAAACCCAAAAATCAAGGCTTCAGAACCGCCCGTGGTAATCATGATGTCTTCAGCATTGACCGGCATTCCGCTCTTCTGGTAATACTGTGCCAAGCCTTTGCGGTAGCTCTCATAACCTTCGCTGTTGGAGTACTCAATCACCGTGCGCTCAATGTTCTTCAAACGTTCAAGCACTACTTGCGGGGTATTGATGTCTGGCTGACCAATATTCAGGTGGTAAACTGTTTTACCTTGCTTCTTTGCCGCTTCTGAAAATGGAACCAGTTTTCGAATGGGTGATGAAGGCATGTGCGCCCCCTTGATTGAGATACTTGGCATGACTTGAATTTTGTGCTGCGAAATTAAGATATATATCCGCGATGCGAAACATTGAACTTAGGAGAACTTCAAATTTTTGGAAAGGAAAGACGGCAAAACGTGTTTTATACCGAGCGATGTTGATCGCTTCGTTGGTTTTTTGTTGCTTGCTCAAGTATTTATACGATTGGGAGCGGGACGAAATTGATTTCTCCTTCCTTTCGTTATTTTGAAGCAGAAGCTCTTTCCAGTGCAAGGTATCGTATCGCTTTTTAGAACAAATTAAAAGCGGTAATACATGAACTGGTGTGGACCAATTTTAGGCACATCATACCATTCATCGATCCTTTCGAAGCCCAACTTCTCATAGAAGCCCAAGGCTACTTTACGAGCATCACACCAAAGAACGTCCATTCCCTTGGCTTCCACCAAGCTCAATGCTTTTTGAACAATTGATCGGCCTGCTCCGGTTCCTCGAACTTCGGGCAAACTCCCCATGGCTCTCAGACGGTATTGCTTTTGATCTTTGATTTTTTCGCTCTTCATCTCAAACAAGGAACATACTGCCACGAGCTGATCATCGAGGAAAGCCCCCAAATGAATGGCATCTTCACGGTGGTCAATATCAATCACACAATCTTCTTCCCGCGCAAGGTGCGGCCACAATACTTGGTGGCGAACGGGGCGTGTTGCTTCAGCCGAAATCTGTTTCGTCGTCAAAATCATTTTCAAAAAATTTCTCCCAGTCCCTTCTTTCCTGTTTCGTGGGTCTTCCGGTTCCATGCGGACGTTCAACGCGTTGCATCCGCATCATTTCCAACTTGTCCAACTCTTCTTGTGGAGTGAGGTTTTTGCTGTATTCCTCCACGAGTTTCGCCCCTACCCTACTGCTTGGGAGTCCGGTTACTTTGTAGGTAAAATAAACCGCTCCTTTCCGCAGTTGAACCACGTCTCCCACTTTCACTGAGCGAGACGGTTTCACGGTTTCTTCGTTCACCTTCACCTTGTTTTCCTTCACTTGGGAGGTGGCCAAACTCCGGGTTTTATATACCCGAATGGCCCAAAGGTACTTATCTACCCGCATTGTGTCCTTACTCATATCAGCTCCTAACTGGTGTAAATTCTTTCTATCAAAGTTCCAAGATAATACCTATTGCTGGTAAAACGTTGCCGTTGCTTGCGTCCAAAAACTGACCAACATAACTTCCTGGGGCGTTGGGATCTTGGATGGGCATTCCATTTTCATCGGTTTGAACGGTCAATATGGGCTGAAGTGGTGTTACTTGGTTGTACACATTCTGAACGTCAAGAAAAACATTCAAATTCCACTTATCAAAGAACCATTTCTTGTCGATCCGAATGTCCAATTGGTGAAAAGCATTGATGCGTTCTTCGTTCAAACGCGTGTAATCGATGAGTCCTGTTCTGGTGGCGTCCCAAACTTCTGTTCTCAAGCTTGACTCCACATCGTAGGGGGTAAAGGGCAATCCTCCCGATAATTGAAAACGGAAGCCCACTTCCCAATTTCGCTTTAATTTTTTCCCTCCGGTCAGGCTCACGATGTGGCGACTATCCCAACTGCTGGGTCTCAATTCACCCGAGGCATCCTCAAACTCGCTTCGCACAAAGGTGTAGGCCAATATTCCAAACCAACCCTTGTACAATTTCTGTTGAATCAGAAACTCCGCTCCGTAGGCACGTCCTTCCGAGATGGAGCGCACTTCTTCGTTTCCGATCACCCCAAAATTGGCTCCCAAATTCGCCAAACTGATGCCTTTATCCACACTAAAAGGGTATTGATCGTAATCCTTAAAGAATCCTTCCACAGTGATGATGGTGTTGCGCTCGGGGTAATCGTATTGGAGTCCGGCCACCAACTGCTTGTTTCGAATGTATTTCAGGTCATTATCCCGATTCACCAATCGGCCATTTTCACTGTATCCCAAAATGGTGTAAGCGGGCAGTTGATAGTAAATTCCGGTATTAAAATTAGCACTCAAACGAGGCGTTAAAGCATAACTTGCGCTGAAGCGGGGTGAAAATTGATTGAGCGGATTCAACATTTCAGCAGAATACTCATTGGCGTCCATTCTCACTCCTAAAGACAATATCAACCTTTCACTAAAAAGCCGTTTACTTCCTTGAGCAAATGCACCAAACTTATGCATATCGAATTCGCTATAGAAGTTGAAAGGAACCAATCCGTTTTGCTCAAAGGAGAATTCTTGGAAGTCACTTCGGTTGTTGAACTTGGCATATTCATAGTTCACTCCGTAAGTAAGTTTCACGGTGTTTTTCAAAAAGAGTCGGCGCTCTATCCTTAGTTTATTCTCAATCTCCTGAGAGACATAATCACGAACCAGGGGCTTGCTTTCGTCATTCTCTTCGTGCTTGAAAGAACGATTATTAAGCATGTTTCTACTGGCCACAAGGGTCCACCGACCACGATCATCAAAACGGTCCCACTTAGCACCAATGGCGTAATTCCATTGTGTATCGATCGAGAGGACGTCCAGCAGGTAGCGATTGCTCTCAAAGTTCTCTTCGTTGGGATCTTGCCCTAAACCGGTGTTGAGGGAAAATTGGTCAATGGCTCCCAAGCCCAAAACGGTGATGCGGTTTTTGTCGTCAGGCTTGGCGGTCCACTTGAACTGAAAATCATTGTACGTAGGGAGAAAAGGCAAGCCAATGGCTTCGAAGAGCAGTTGCAAGTAAGACCTTCTGGCCGACATAATGATGGACGATTTTTCGCCCGTGGGTCCTTCCAAGGTGAGCCCAATATCGCTGGTTCCTACCACCATGTTCCCCGCCCATCGATCTGTCCTACCTTCTTTGAACCCAAAATCGAACACACTGCTCAAGGCATTGCCTCTGGTCGCAGGAAAAGCACCACTGTAGAACTCAACATCTTGGATAAAATCGACGTTGATGAGCCCTACCGGTCCGCCCGAAGCCCCTTGCGTTGCGAAGTGGTTGATGTTGGGGATCTCGATACCGTCAATAAAGAAGCGGTTTTCATTAGCAGCTCCACCACGAATGATGATGTCGTTTCGAAACGAAGGGATGCTCGCTACCCCGGGCAAAGAGCGGATGGCGCGGGAAATGTCTCGGTTTCCACCGGGATTTCGTTTCACTTCGTTGATTCCAATCTTTCGAACACTCAAAGGCGCTTCCTCTCGGTTGGCAAAACTGCTGGTCACCACTTCCGCCTCTTCCAATTCTACCGCAGCTTCTTCGAGTTGAATATCAGCGGTAGCCACACGTGAATTCGATACTTGAATTTCGAAAACGCGCTGTGCTTTAAATCCGATAAAACTGGCTTCCAAATTGTACAAACCGGGGGCAAGACCAGTAATTTCGTAATTCCCATCAATATCGCTAGTGGTTCCCTTGCTCGCTCCTTGAATGAGCACACTGGCAAACGGAATGGGTTCGTTGTTTTTTACGTTGGTGATTTTACCTCGAATGATCCCACCTTGTGCAAAACTCAAGGCGCTTAAGAAAATCAATACAAGACCAAGAAGACTCTTTTTCATGATAGCAGTTATGGACTTTGAAACACGGACATACCGCTTTTGGTTCATTTCAAGTCGAAAATTGACCCATTCAGGCGAAATTCATGTTTAAAAAGGGTATTTAAAACTCAAGGTCGAGGTTAAGAGCGATGCGCAATTTTTCCAAAGCCGGATTTTTCGCTTTCATCGCTTCGTATTTCTCTTTGTCAGAATAGGGTCTTGAGTCGCCTTCTTCCGCATCCAGCACCTTGTATTGTAAATCCAAAGCGGGTGCTTGAAGTTCCTCCCGAAGAAAACCCAAAAGTTCACTTCTGTACCGGTCAAGTAAGGGTGGCTGCGTGCTGTTGTTGAGTTCAAGGAGAATGGTATTCCCGTCAAGATCTGGAATACTGCTGGTTAAGATGGTGTAAAACGAACCTTCATGAGTGGCTTTGATTTTTTCAGCATAGGCCCTCCAGGTATCTTGAAAAGTTCGTTTATCGAGTTGAACGATGGGTCCTTTTGCCTCAAGTTCTCCTTCCAACTCTGGTTCGTCCGTTTTGTTTTCTTTTTTGGAAGTTGATCTTTCCAATTCTTCCCTCACCACAAAACGTTCTTCTGGCTTCACCCTCACGCCTTTTTGTTTGAGGATGCCTGTGGGCTGGGCGATGGGTTTGGGTTTTTTCGAGAAAGCATTCACCACCTCACCTGTAGCTGCTTGGGCGCTTGCCGAAGTTTTTTTGGCCTGAATGGAGGGAACCAAATGCGCGTTACGCAAGATGGGAATTAGGCGACGGGCTTTTTTTTTTCAGCGATTTGGGAAACGAGGGATCCCACTTGCATCAAGGCCAACTCCACTAACAAACGTTGATTCTTGCTGCTTTTAAACCCTTGATCGGTCTTGTTCGTGATTTCCATGGCTTGAATCAACCACATCACTGAGCAAAGGGCTGTCTGCTCTCGGTATCTCGCTTTGAGGTCATCGCTCACTTCCATCAGTTCGAGGGTGGATTCGTCTTTGCAAACGAGTAAATTCCGCAAATGCTCTCCAAAACCTACAATGAAAAAGTGTCCGTCAAACCCACCTTTGATGATTTCATTGAAGATCAACAATCCTTCAGAAATGTTCTCTTCCACGAGGGCTTTGGTCATCCTGAAATAGTAATCATAATCCAGAATGTTCAAATTCGAAATGACCGATTGATAGGTCAGCTCCCGATTCGAAAACGCAACGGCTTGATCGAAGATGGAAAGTGCATCCCTCAGGGCACCGTCTGCTTTTTGAGCAATCACGTGCAAAGCTTCGGGCTCTGCTTTCACTCCTTCCTTCGTGGCAATCATTTGCAGGTGCTCCGTCATATCCGCAATGCTGATGCGATTGAAATCAAACACCTGACAACGCGAGATGATGGTGGGAAGGATTTTGTGCTTTTCCGTCGTGGCCAAAACAAATTTAGCGTGAGCGGGCGGTTCTTCTAGGGTCTTAAGGAAGGCATTGAAGGCTGCAGAACTGAGCATGTGCACCTCATCAATCACATAGACCTTATATTTTCCAGTCTGAGGAGGAATTCTCACCTGCTCCATCAAGCTGCGGATATCGTCCACACTATTATTGGAAGCGGCATCGAGCTCGAAAATATTGAAGGCGTATTCTCCTTCTTGGTCCTGATCAAAGCCGGCATCTTCGTTGGACATCCATCCATTGATGGCCTTGGCAAAGATTCGAGCACAAGTGGTTTTACCCACCCCACGCGGACCACAAAACAAGTAGGCGTGGCCCAATTGCTCCGTGTCGATAGCACGCTGCAGGGTGGCCTTGATGGACTTTTGTCCAACCACCGTATCCCAATTGTAGGGACGATATTTTCTGGCCGAAACCTTGTATGCTTTGTTCATAGCTTGCTGCAAATATCGCACTTTTGTTGAAGTTGAGGAAAGGGAGTTGTCAACACATCATAAACATTGTCCACGACAATTTCACCCCACTTTTTGAGCTATTTTCAATAAAAGCCTCCACGAACTTGCCCAAAGTCAAAGATTTGGCTACTTTTGCACCCCAATTTTTATAGTAAATAAATCAATTTTTATGAATCGTTACGAGACTGTTTTCATTATGACTCCCGTGCTGTCTGACGAACAGGCAGCGGAAACAGTAAAGAAGTTCAAGGACTTTATTGCTGACAACGGAGGTAAACTCGTCCATGAAGATTCTTGGGGACTTCGCAAATTGGCTTACCCAATTCAAAAGAAGACCACAGGATTCTATCATTTGTTGGAATTTGAAGCACCAGGTGAAATTGTTCGCCCAATGGAGATTCAATTCCGAAGAGACGAGCGCATTATTCGCTTTTTGACTACCCGCATGGAGAAGCACCACATTGCTTACGCGGAATCACGTCGAAACAAAAAAACTCAAACAGCGTCAGCTGAATAACCCTTTCAAGTTCTGAACAATGGCAGATAAAGTAAGATACCTCAATCCCATCCAGATTGAAACCGTAAGAGACAAATATTGTCGTTTCCGTAAATCTGGTTTTAAGTACATCGATTATAAAGATCCTGACTTCTTGTTGAAGTTGTGCAACGAGCAAGGAAAAATCCTTCCTCGTCGTCTCACAGGAACTTCATTGAAATACCAAAGAAAAGTAGCTCAAGCAATCAAGAAAGCGCGTCATTTGGCTTTGCTTCCTTATGTTGCTGACATGCTCAAGTAACCCTAAAATCTTAATACATCATGGAAATTATCCTTAAACAAGACGTTGAGAACCTCGGTTCAAAAGACGACCTCCTGATCGTTAAGAACGGTTATGCGAGAAACTACCTCATTCCAAAAGGATTCGCTATTTCAGCAACTCCTTCAGCGAAAAAAATGCACGAAGAAACCCTTCGTCAGCGCGCTCACAAAGAAGGAAAAATTCTTGAGGCGGCTGAAGCAATGGCTGCGAAGCTGGACGGCATCACTTTGAAAATTGGTGCTAAGGCTGGTGAGAATGGTAAAATCTTCGGTTCTGTGAACAACATCCAACTTGCTGAAGCACTTGCTGCAGCTGGATTCGATTTCGATCGTAAAAGCATTACCATTAAAGAAGACGCTATTAAAGAACTCGGTACTTACGAGGCGAGCGTGAAATTGCATAAAAAGGTGATCAAAACCCTCTCTTTCGAGGTCGTTGGTGAATAAGCCTTTTAAAATACATTGATAGAAAACGGCAGACTTTCGGGTTTGCCGTTTTTTTTTGATCAAGCTCCGGCGACCATCTCCAAGAGCAATTCATAATAACTTCTCTTTTCGGCCTTGCTCTTCAGCCAAGTGTAATATGCCACCGCTTGGAGATCTTCCCTCCGATCGCTTTGAACCGCCAAACTTTTGCCCATCTTCTCCATAACATCCGGATTCGAAAACGAAGAGCGATCGTTCAAATACCGCTCCACCCACTCCAAAAACAAGAGCACGCGTCGGTAAGGAGGTTGGCGAAAGAACTCTTCAGACCAACTTCGGATCCTCTCAATTCCCTGAAGGGCTTTCTCGTCTTCGTAAAGTTCGACAAGGGCAATCACCTCGATCATTTGTTTTTTCAGCACCCACTCCAAGCCCATGAACTCCACATGCCATTGGGTGCGGTGGCGAAACAATTTGAACGTTTCCAAGACCTTATCAAACAGCCCCAACTGAAAATAAAGCACAGCAAGGTTCAAGATCAGATTATAACGCTCCTTCGTTACCCCCGAAAAGGCGGGATGATTGAGCATGTCCAACAACAATTCTTGCGCCTTGGAGAGTTGTCCGGAAAAATTTCGTGTTTGCGCCTCCAGAAGCACCGCCTTGCTGAACCAAAAGTGTTTTCGAGAAACAGGCAGCTCATGCACCAAACGATATATTTCTCCCATCCTACCAAGCGCTAAATCGTACTTTCGGCAACGGTAATCGGCATGGGCTAAAAAGTAAGCCATTTCCAATTCTTGCTCCTCGGAAAAAGCCCCTTTTGCTTGGGAAATTTGTTCGTGTTGTGCGTACAGGAAATTCCGTGCTTCTTCAAATTCTTTGGACGCCACCAAAACCGCCCGCACCATGGCCGCCAATTGATGCATCAACTTGGGTTTCTTCACCTCTCCTTCCAGTAAATCATATTCAGAAAGGGTTTGCTGAAGGAGTTCCATAGGTGAATTGGACAAAGCGGCACTTTTTCGTTGCATCATCCTCACCTGAAGGTGGGTTTTGGCCATCATCATTCGCTGCTCCAACTCCATTTCTGCGATGCGCTGTTTTCGTTCCTCCTTCAATGCTAAAACAGTAGCTTCACCTTGTTGACCTGCCATCGAAATCCGCTCGTTCAAGACCCAGTTCTGAAGAAAAATCCGTCCGCTTTGATCAGACAAGCGGTTGGCCTTTTTGAGCAAGGACTTCGCCCAATCTTCTTGACCATTTTTCGCGAAATAACGCGCAGCTCGAATCGACTCAAACACGGCTCGTTCGGCCTCATCCTCCTCCTCCATCAATTCTTCGGAAATGTACTTCACTGTTTGATGAGCCAAACGCTTTCGAACACCGTGGTAAGCTGCTCTTGTCTTGCTATTGAGTTCACCATAGCTCGCTTGCACAAAGTCGTCGGGCACAAAATCACCCTTTCGAATCGATCGAGCCAAAGCCAAATCCAAAACTCCCTTTCGACCGTCTCTCGACTTCAAATACTTCAAAAACCCGTCAAACGTCTTGTGGGTCCAGCCATTCAAGACCTCCTCTATTGGTTTCATACATCCGTTTTAAATATTGAAAGACCCTGAATTTATGAATATTAGACCTAAACATCAAAGTTAAATTCACATCTGTTATCTTGATTTCAGTTGAGCGAAACGCTTGGGTGCGTTCTATGTTTGTCTCAAACCAAGCGCCATGACTACAACCATGTTAGGAGTTCTCTTTTTTGTATTAGCCCTTCAATTATTGTGCTTTTACTTCCTCATTAAGCTGGCCAATTATTCTTGGGCCGAAAACAAACGCTCATCCTCCCCGAAAAAAGATTGGGAAGAGCCGCCCACCGATGAATATGGACTTTTCTTTAGCTGTAACGAACAAGTTCAAATGAATTTAAAGAAACGACGAAATACACGTCAGGAACTTTTAAAACAAAAAACCGCCGCTCTTCCCCGTTTCCTGATTAAAGTATTGCCGAGCGTGCATGCCATGATCAAACCCGTGTTCTGCACTTTGCTGTTTATTTTGATGTGCATTTCTGCCATACAATTGAGCAAAACACATGGTAAAGGTCAGATCAAACACATCGCAGAAAGCATCATTCACAAAGCAAAGAGCTATTGACACCTTTTTAAAAAGACCTCATTTTTCCCGTTCTTCGGCAAATGAAATTCATCCTCATTTGCTGCACCGTTCTGCTCTTTCTTCAAGCCAAAGAAAGTACTGCGCAAATTCGGGTTGCCAAATGGAATGCCTCTGGTGCGAGCTTGGGCTGCATCGGTTTCGCGTTTGAAAAGGTGCATAAAAAGCAGTATTCGTGGCAAATTGGAGCCAACTTTCGCCCCAAGATGTCTGGACCCAACGCTTTTCTCGATCGCGGTGATGAAGGCTTCAGTTTTGAAGAAGGCAGTGCACAGCACATGGGCTTGCACTTCGGTCTGCGTTTTTACACAGAGCGTGCTCGCCGTATGGAAACCAAACCTTATTTCGGACTCTTTTCCATCGCTCAACTCACCCGCTTTGAAAGCACGCATCTCGGTCCCTTGAAAAACAATGAAAACGGAGCATACATCATCGATGTTGACTGGAGAAGAATGGCCTTTGGCATTGAATACGGAGTGCAGTGGATCATCAAAAAAAGATGGAGCATTGATTGGACCATTTTGGGATTCGGACTCTCCTTCAATCAACTATCAAGTGAACTTATGGATGAAGAAGAGATTAATGTTGGTCGCTTCGAATCCATCCTCTCGGGCACTCCATTTGTGGGGAGTCAGCTCCTGTATAAACGCAATGATCAACAACTGCTCGCAGAAAGTACATTTGTGGGTATTGTGCCTCGTACCGGACTAAAATTAGGGCTCTTGTTTTAAGTCACTTTGGTACATTTGTCTTTATGAAGTTTGAACTGAATTCTGAATTTTCTCCCACGGGAGATCAACCCGAAGCCATCCGCCAACTTGTTGATGGTATTCAATCGGGAAGTCAATACCAAACCCTTTTGGGTGTAACGGGATCGGGGAAAACCTTCACCGTGGCCAATGTGATTCAGGAAACTCAGCGACCAACCCTCATCTTGAGTCACAACAAAACCCTAGCTGCTCAGCTCTACAGCGAGTTCAAGGAATTCTTTCCCAACAACCTCGTGGAGTACTTCGTTTCGTATTACGACTACTATCAGCCCGAAGCCTTCATTCCAGTAACCAACACCTACATTGAAAAGGACCTTGGGATCAATCAAGAAATTGAGAAATTGCGTTTGAGTGCTACTTCTGCTTTGTTGAGCGGACGAAGAGATGTCATTGTTGTGGCCTCCATTTCCTGCATCTATGGAATCGGGAATCCAGTTGAATTTCATAAAAGTGTGATCCCCGTTGAAGTGGGGCAAAAAATATCGCGAGACAAATTCCTTTATCAACTTGTATCCAGTTTGTATAGTCGAACACGGGCTGAGTTCAATCGGGGGAATTTTCGGGTGAACGGTGACACTGTGGACATTTTCCTCGCTTATGCAGACCATGCCATTCGGGTTTCTTTTTGGGGTGATGAGATTGAATCGATCGAGAGCATTGACCCTGAAACAGCCAAAACACTGCACATCTTTGAGTCGGTACAAATCTACCCTGCCAACCTCTTCGTAACGGGAAAAGATGTGATGAAAGAAGCGATTTGGGAAATTCAGCAAGAACTCGTGCAGCAAATGGAATTCTTCAACTCCCAAGGCAAATTCTTAGAAGCCAAACGCTTGGAGGAACGTGTGAATTACGACTTGGAAATGATGCGTGAGCTTGGGTATTGCTCGGGAATTGAAAACTATTCTCGCTTTTTCGATCGAAGAGAAGTGGGACAACGGCCTTTCTGTCTTTTGGATTATTTTGCCGATGATTACCTTTTTGTGGTGGACGAAAGCCATGTTACTATGCCACAAGTGGGTGCCATGTATGGAGGAGATCGATCTCGGAAAGTCAATTTGGTGGATTACGGTTTCAGACTCCCATCGGCCTTGGACAACCGTCCGCTCAAAGGCGATGAATTTTACGAACTCTTGAATCAAGTCTTGTTCGTGAGCGCCACACCGGCTGATCTTGAATTGGAACTCAGCGAGGGAGTGGTTGTGGAACAAGTGATCCGGCCAACAGGGCTCCTGGACCCACCCATTGAAGTTCGTCCGTCAGAACACCAAGTGGATGATTTGATCGGAGAAATTCGAAAAACCATTGAAAAAGACGAACGGATCTTGGTCACAACCTTAACCAAGAGAATGGCGGAAGAACTTGCGAAGTATTTTGACCGATTGAGCATCAAATGCCGATACATTCACTCTGAAGTCAAAACCCTCGACCGTGTGGAAATCCTGCGAGAGCTGCGGGATGGAGCGTTTGACGTGCTGGTTGGAGTGAACCTCCTACGAGAAGGACTGGATTTGCCCGAGGTAAGTCTCGTTGCCATCATGGATGCCGACAAAGAAGGCTTTTTGAGGAACAACAAAAGTTTGACCCAAACCGCCGGAAGGGCTGCGAGAAACGTGAATGGACGAGTGATCATGTATGCTGACACCATTACCGAAAGCATGCAGCAAACCATTGACGAAACCGCTCGACGACGCACTCGTCAAATGGAATACAACAAAGCCAACGGCATTGAACCACGTCAAATC
Organism: uncultured Comamonadaceae bacterium; assembly: GCA_964649515.1. GTDB lineage: Bacteria > Bacteroidota > Bacteroidia > Flavobacteriales_D > Sanyastnellaceae > CALKGK01. Next base: position 13,007 of record CAZYPV010000017.1, read on the forward strand.
ACCAAGAAACGCACCAGCATCTTTGAGCAAAATGAGCTCATTCACGACCGACCCAAAGCCTACGTTGAACCGGAGAGAAATGCGCAAAACAGCATTGCTGCAGACCCGGTGATGCAATACATGAGTGCTGAAAAACTCACCAAAGCCATGGAGCAAACCAAGAAGAAAATGGAGAAAGCCGCAAAAGCACTCGACTTCATTGAAGCTGCTCGATTGCGGGATGAAATGTTTGCCTTGAAAGAACTGGTGAAAGAAAAAAGTAAGGCCTAAGAACAGAAAGACAACCGATCTTTAATGATACTGCATTCGAGTAGGAATCCATGTTCTTTATGAACTTCAACCTCCATAAAACAATCAATAATGCTACTTTTGAATATGAGACCTTTAATCCTCTTCACCCTTCTTTTTTTGAGCTTGAGCGCCTGCAAGACAAGCAAAGACTCCAAAGCAGAACAAAACAAAGTTCAAGAACAACAAAGCGACATGAACGAAACAGAGCATCCCTTTGCCAAAATCGATCCTGAGCTTTACGGCGGGGAGAGCGATGCTTTCACCATAAAATCACACCGTTTAGAGGGGGACATCTTGTCCTTAACTGTAACTTATAGTGGTGGATGTCAAGAACACACCTTTGAATTAGCGAGCAACGGAGCCTACGCCAAGTCGCTTCCTCCACAATGCCGCTTGCGATTGATTCACGATGGAAACGACGATAATTGTCGCTCTTTGATTGAAACAAAATTGAAATTTAACGTAAAAGACCTTCAGTATCCCGGTACAAAAGAGTTGGTGCTCTTTGTTGAGGGAATTGATGATCGAATTGTGTACACATATTAAATATAGACCTAAGTTCAATGAATAAACTCTTTACCCTTCTCCTCGCCCTCTTCACTGTGGTGGGAATACAAGCGCAAATTAGCCAAGGCGGAAGCCCTGAACGATGGAACTCTGATTTCTCCTTCGATGTGAGTCAGCTCCCAAAATTCGAGAGCAGTGCCTTGGACATGGAACTCATCCGCGCACAAGATGCCATTTCAGACCAACTGAAAGACGTGCCTTACCGTTTTGGAATTGAAATCGAAACGAGTATTGATGTTCGCAGTGAAGCCATTTTCGAAGAAGCGTCCAATGGAGATCGTATCTATTATTACATGGTTTCTTGTCCTGAAGCATCCAGCATTTCCATGATCTTTGATCAGTTTGAATTGCCGGAAGGTGCAAAGTTGTTTGTTTGGAACAGTGAGCGCACCGAATACTTGGGAGCTTTCACCAGTGCTAACAACAAAGAATGGGGAACTTTTGGACTCGGTTTGGTTTATGGAGACCAAGTGATCCTTGAGTACCATGAGCCCTTCAAACGTCGCGGTCAAGGTCAATTGCACATTGGAACCGTGGTTCACGCTTACAGAAGCATCTTGAAACGTTTGGAGCAAGTTCAGGAAGAATACAATCGTGGTCCGTTTGGAAACTCCGGTAACTGTAACATTGGAGTAAATTGTCCTGAAGGCGCCGATTGGCAAGTAGAAAAGCGCTCTGTAGCCTTGATCGTCAGTGGAGGTTTTGCATCTTGCTCAGGAGCTTTGGTGAACAACACTGCTCAAGACGGAACTCCTTACTTCCTCACCGCAAACCACTGCTTGGGTGGACAAAACAATTGGGTCTTCTATTTCAACCATGAAGCCCCTGAAAATAACTGCAATGGCAACTCTGGACCAACCAATCAAAGCATCTCTGGTTCTACGCTTCGCGCTTCAAGTGGCGGATCGGATTTTGCCCTCTTGGAATTGAGTCAAGATGTACCTGAAAGTTTCAACCCACAATTTGTTGGTTGGGATAACAGCGACGATGAAACGGTAACCTCAGCCGTAGGTATTCACCACCCCTCAGGAGATTTGAAGAAGATTTGCTTTGAGGACGATGCTCCTTACCACGACAATGCCGCTGGTGCTGCCGTTTGGTTCATCGACCAATGGGAAGATGGTGTTACCGAAGGAGGATCATCAGGTTCTCCCCTTTTCGACCAAAACCACCGTATTATTGGTCAGCTCTACGGAGGCGCCGCTGCTTGCCAAGGAAATAACAATAATGGTCAGTTTGACTACTACGGAAGATTTGGTGTAAGCTGGAACGGTTCTTCAAGCTCGAACCGACTAAGAGACTGGCTCGATCCATTGAATACTGGAGTGAGTGTTTTGGACGGATGGCCAGAAGGTGCGGAAGTATTTGCATTGGATGCTGCCGCTGGAAGCATTGACGACATTGATAATGAGGTTTGTGATGCCATTTTTGCACCCGTATTTGCCCTTTTCAACAGCGGAAGTGAAACATTGACCACCGCCACCATCAATTATACTTGGAACGGTGCAGCACAAAATCCATTCACGTGGAATGGAAACCTCGCTCAGAATCAAAGCGAATTGGTGTACCTGCCCACCCTCACGGGCGTTGGCGGAACCAACACCTTGGTGATCAACGTAAGCAACCCCAACGGCGGAACGGATGAGGACCAATTGAACAATGTGATTGAAACAACGTACAACGGGTTTGCAGGGCCAACAGTGGACATCCAAGTATCCATCACCACCGACGATTATGGATCTGAAACCACATGGACCATCACCCAAAACGGAAACACCCTTGCGAGCGGTGGACCATACAGCGATGGTACTGACGGCGAAGTCGTAGAGCAAACTGTATGTTTGGCGGAAGGTTGTTATGATTTCAACATCTTCGACTCGTATGGCGATGGAATATGTTGTGAGTGGGGTGAAGGACAATACCGCATTGTTGCACCTCAAGGGATTATCCTTTTGGGAGGAGAATTTGGCGACGATGAAAGCGTTAACTTCTGTACCAACGACCCTGTAAGCGTTGAAGAGCAAGCCGAAGCATCCTTTACCGTTTACCCCAACCCAGCGAGTAACGAACTCACTGTGGCATTGCCTGAGGGAATCCAAGGAGAACGCATTGCCTTGGTGAATAACTTGGGGCAGGTGGTTTTGGAGAAGGCGCTTCGCCAAGAACAACAAAGCAGTTTCGATGTCAGCACCCTCGCCAAAGGTTGGTACACTGTGCGCGTTGTAAATGGCAGCACTGTACTTACCCAGAAACTCATCGTACAATAAGCATTTGAACTTCGATGTTCGATGAACATATGTTCATAAAAAGGCGACCAATGGTCGCCTTTTTCTTTTCCACCAAGGGGGAGGAATGTAATTTTGAGGCGATGAAAGCATTCACCTCTTCGTTTTATGAGCAACTGAACCTATTGGACCAAGTCATCTTAGGTTTGCTCGTTGCCTCTTTGCTGCTTCAATTGTTTTATCAGTTCTACTTTTTTGTCAGAATTGCCTTATGGAAGCATCGTCCTTTGGGCGGACACACCCCACCTGTTTCCATTGTAATTTGCGCTAAGAATGAAGAAGAGAACTTACGGAAGTTGATTCCCATTTTGATGGACCAGGACTATCCAGAGTTTCAGTTGGTGATTGTGAATGACAACAGCTGGGACGACACCGAGGATATTCTGAAGGCCTTTCAGCACAGTTTTGATCAGTTGCATTGCATTCATTTGGATGAAGAGAAGCAGATGATGATGGGAAAAAAATTCGCGCTTACACTGGGAATAAAAGGGGCAAAATACGAGCAATTGTTGCTCACCGATGCCGACTGTATTCCGCATTCCAATCAGTGGTTACGCCACATGATGAATGAAGCCGAAGAGAAAGACATTCGTTTGGGATTTTCTCCTTACCAAAAAACCCGAGGATTGTTGAACGCCCTTATTCGATATGATGCATTTCAAACCGGACTGACCTATTTGTCGTTCGCCGCCGCCGGCATCCCTTACATGGGAGTGGGACGGAACCTTGCTTACACCAAATCGCTCTTTTTTGCGAAAGGTGGATTTAAGCGACACTACCACATCGCCAGTGGGGATGACGACCTGTTCATTAAAGAAAATGCCACCAGATCGAATACGGGAATCGTGTTCCACCCCGACGCTCAGACCAGTTCTCCAGCAAAAAAAACGTGGAGAAGCTGGTGGATGCAGAAGCGCAGACACCTTACAACAGCGCCTCATTATACCTTTTTTCACAAGATCCTACTTGCCCTTCACCCTACCAGCGCCTGCGCTATGTGGTTGTTAGCGGTGCTTTGGAGCGTTATGCACAAGGAGTTTTTAATAGCCTCCATCGTAGTTGCTCTGCGGTACATCGTTCAATTCATTACATTTAGGGGTGCTATGAGACGTTCAAATCAACTTGGTTTGTTTTGGGCGAGTCCTTGGCTTGAAGCTACCTTATGGATCATAAATCCTGTGTTATGGATGTCAAACCTGTTCGCCAAACCGAAACAATGGAAGTAAATAATCACCTGTCTGATAAAGCAAAGAAGGACTATGACCTCGTCAAGTTGGCTTTAAAAAACAAGGATCAACGCGCTTATGCCGAATTGATGGAACGTTATCGAGAATCCATTTACTTCATGTTGCTCAAAATGGTGAATAACCGAGATGATGCCGATGACTTAACCATCGAAGCTTTTGGAAAAGCCTTCAAACGTCTTCATCAATACACCCCGAAGTTTGCGTTTTCTACGTGGCTCTTCAAAATTGCCTCGAACAACGCCATTGATTTCATTCGAAAGAAAAGAATCCAAGCCTTGTCTTTGGACGCTGGGTTCACGAATGACGATGGGGAAAGCATGGAAATCAGCATCAGTGATGGCGATTTGGATCCCATCCAAGCACTACAGAAGAAAGAACGTGTAGAGAAAATGCGCGAAGTAGTGACCCGCTTAAAGCCAAGATACCGTCAATTGATAGAACTGCGTTACTTCGAAGAATACTCCTATGAAGAAATTGCAGAAGAACTTGATATTCCCTTGGGAACGGTCAAAGCACAGCTCTTCCGTGCCCGAGATTTCCTTTTCCAAATTCTTAAGAATACGCGAGATACGCTATAAATCAACCTATGCCTTTAAACGTCGATAGGATTGTACACTACTTTCCTGAGCTCGAACCCATCCAAATCAAACAACTGGAAGAACTCTATCCCTTGTATGAATTTTGGAACGCTCAAATCAATGTGGTTTCTCGAAAAGACTTCGAAAACCTCTACGAAAAACACGTGCTACATTCCCTCGGCATTGTCAAAGCCATGCCCTTTACGAGAGGAAGTAAGGTGCTTGACGTAGGCACCGGAGGAGGATTTCCTGGAATTCCCCTGGCCATCTTTTTTCCGGAAGTGCAGTTCACACTGGTTGACAGTATTGGCAAAAAAATCAAAGTCGTTGAAGCCGTAAAAGAAGCCCTTGACCTTGAAAATGTTCACGCCATACACGGCAGAGCGGAACAAGTGAAAGGACAATTTGATTTTGTGGTTTCCCGCGCCGTTACCCGACTCGAAGAATTCATTCCTTGGGTGAGGAACAAAATCTCCAACAAGCAAATCAACCCCTTCCCGAATGGTATCCTTTATCTTAAGGGAGGCGATCTTCAAGCGGAATTGAAAGCAGCCAAGGCCGATACCGAAGTGATTCCACTTAAAAAGTATTTTAGTGAGGAATTCTTTGATACCAAAGCAGTGGTTTATGTAAAACTGAAGTAGTAGAATAATTTTTAATGATTGTGCGTATTCGTTTAAGCAACCTTCTCATCGGATTTGATGTGATGTCAACATTTACTACTTGA
>CAZYPV010000017.1:18801-47956 GCA_964649515.1 uncultured Comamonadaceae bacterium
TTTAATTTTTATAAAAATGACGAAAGAAAATAATCCTAGGAATAACGATCATCGAGGAGTCGACATCCTCATTATTATTGCTCTTGGCTACTGGATTTTTAGCCATATTCTCAACCAATTGTTGACCAAGTTTGTTGATGATTTTTATTCCTCGCCCGCTCGATTTATTCTTGCAATCGTGTGGATGTTCTTTGCCTTCACCCCTTTTGCCTTTGCTTTTGGAATCAAGAATACAACAACGCGCATCATTGGTTTGATTCTGGCTTTTGTCATTTTCGCCATTTCGATGTATCAACAGATCGAATACTTCATTTATCTGGTGCAGGATGTTGGTGACGGGCTAAACTATTGATGCTAAGCTTCAAAAAAACAAAAAAGGACCCTAAATCGGAGCCCTTTTTCGTAAACCTGCAAGGAAAATTTTGAAACCTACGCAGTCCTGGAAACCGCGTAACACTTAAAAGACGAAGGCGCTTATCGAGGGTTGCCTTTTTTGTACAACTTTTTTTTAAGGCGAAAATTTATAGCCAACTCCGCGAACTGAAAAGAAGTGTTGGGGTTGTCTGGGATTGGTCTCGAAATATTTCCTGAACGCGAGAATGTAGTTATCAATCGTGCGTGTAGAAGGAAACACATCGTACCCCCAAACACTTTCGAGAATTTCTTCTCTGCTCACCACCTCATCTTTTTTCTGAATCAAGAGCTTGAGCAGCATGATCTCTTTTTTCGAAATGGTTCGTTCTTCTCCGTCTTTATCGATAATGCGGTAGGTTTTGAAATTAACCTCACACGGTCCAAACTTGAATTCATCGACATTGGCCAAGCTCGTTTGGCGATGATCTTTTCGCACAATCAACTTAGAAACCCTGAGCAAGAGTTCTTCGAGGTGAAAAGGCTTACTGAGGTAATCATCAGCACCGAGCTTCAGCCCCTCCACCCTTTCTGGTCCGGTATTCTTTGCTGTGAGGAACATGATGGGCGTGGTATTCCCCTCCAAACGAACGGTTTTACAAATGGTGAAACCATCAATTCCGGGAAGCATCACATCGAGAATAGCCATATCAAAACGTTGATTCCTCAATGCTTCGAGACCATCCGGACCGTTATCGATGGCCACCACATCATAGCCCTCCAACTCCAAATTGAGCGTAATCCCCTTTCGAAGGGCGAGTTCATCTTCGAGCAATAAAACACGATATTTCATTTGAGCTTCATTCACAGCTAGTGGCTTTGTACCTTTGACAAAAGTAGAAAAGGAAGCGCATGTCTGAACAATCGTTTTTAGAAGAGATCAACAAGAACATCCCAAACACCCTTGGAGAGAGCCTTGGTATGCGGCTCACAAAAATTGAAAAAGGCTACGTTGAAGGCAGCATGCCCGTGGATAAAAGAACCCATCAACCTTATGGCCTGCTTCACGGAGGAGCGAGTGCTGCATTGGCTGAAACCTTGGGGTCGGTTGGATCTCACTTCCTCGTGCACGAACAAGGAAAAGCTGCTGTTGGGGTAGAGATCAACACCAATCACCTCAAAGGAAAACGCTCGGGAGTGGTTACGGGTAAAGCAAAAATCATTCATCAAGGAGGTAAGCTACACGTATGGAATATCGATATTGTGGATGAACAAGAACGCATGATTGCTGTTGCTCGTTTAACCGTTATGATTATTCCCCAGGTCAATGCCTAAAGCCCCATCTTTTGCACTTGCTGCTTATCGATTGCCTCATGCGAAGGAAGCATTCCTGCTGCGCGAAAAGTTGGGCGGTAAAGTTGGATTCCACACCAAACCCTTCGCAAAGAACGAGCGGGCGCTTCATTTTTATGGTGAAAAAACACCTTTTGAAGCGAATTTGGGGCTGCTGCAGCAATCCCTCAACCAAAAAGCGGAGGCCATTAAATCAGCACAAAAAAACAGCACGCGCGAACAACACCTTGCTCGCTGCTCCAAGGCCATCAACCAGCTTCAAAAAGGAAACATGGACAAAGTGGTCTTGAGCAGGGTTTCACAACATTCCATGCCTGACCCAAAAGCAGACACCTTGTTTCAATCGCTGTGTGAGCACTACCCCAATGCCTTTGTGTACTACCTCATTCACCCAGAGCACGGGGTGTGGTGTGGAGCTACGCCTGAAGTACTTTTGAACGTTGACGGAAACAACTTCGAAACCATGTCGCTCGCGGGAACCATCGATATGCGAAACCCAAGAAATTGGTCCGAAAAAGAATACCAAGAACAGGCCTTTGTGACCGATTACATCGTGGAAAAGATTAAAAACATCCACCCCAAAGAACTGCACATTGAGCCGAGAGAAGAGCAATTGGCCGGACACCTCAAGCACCTCAAAACACGCATTCGTTTTCGCAGTGACATTGACCCCACCTCGCTTTTAGAAGGTCTGCACCCCACGCCTGCCGTTGGGGGAACGCCTTTGGACACTGCACTCCAATGCATTGAAGAATTGGAATCTCACGATCGCCGATTGTACACCGGATACATTGGAATCAGCGAAAACGATCAAAATGCCCGTTACTTTGTTAATCTACGTTGTATGGAATGGACCGGGACAGGTTATGACCTTTACGCTGGAGGCGGAATAACGGCCGATTCCAATCCCGAAGATGAGTGGGAAGAAACCAATGCCAAATTGCAAGTGCTCCAAGGGGTGCTTGAAAAATTGTAAACTTCGACCAGAAAAGCGCGCATGCAAAGCAATAAAGCCAACGTACAAGATCTCATTTCAATTTTGGTGCAGAAAGGGCTCCAGCATGTGGTGATTTCGCCCGGCTCGAGAAACGCCCCCATTTCTTATAGTTTTTATCATCACCCAGAAGTAAAAACGTACTCGATACCGGATGAACGTGTTGCGGCCTATTTTGCTTTAGGCATGAGTCAATACCTCAAAGCACCGGTTGCTGTGGTATGTACATCGGGAACGGCCGCATACAATTATGGTCCGGCCGTTGCAGAAGCTTTTTTCCAAAAAACCCCACTCATTGTTCTGAGTGCCGACCGACCGGAAGAATGGATTGGTCAAGGAGAAGGCCAAAGCATTTATCAGGATCAGCTTTTCGGGAAGCACGTTCGTTATTTTGCGCAACTCAAGGAAGAAAGCAATGCACAGGCGCGGTGGTTCAATCAACGGAGGATCAATGAAGCTTGGGAATGTTGCACCCATCGAACACAGGGGCCCGTTCACTTGAACATTCCACTCAACGAACCGCTCTACAACTACGCTGAGGAAGAAAACCCCACACCAACTCCCCTCAAGAGCACGCTCGAAATGCAACACACCCTGAGCGAAGAAACGTGGAAATGGATGGCGAACTCCATGGCGGAGTGTCCGAAAGTCATGATCCTTATTACCCAGAACGCTGAGTTGGTGCATCCTGAACATCTGGACAAAGTGGCGAATTTGGACAATGTGCTGGTACTCACCGAAAGCACGAGCAATGCATCCAGTATTCACGCCATTTCCTGCATTGATCGTTTATTGGAAAGCTTGGATGCCGAAGAAGATCAAGCGCTGGTTCCTGAATTGCTCATCACCATTGGCCACAACATCATTTCAAAAAAAATTAAAGCGCTTTTACGAAAACACACCTTACGTCATTGGCATGTGGATGAAAGCGACCGGTTTTTAGACACCTTTCGCCAGCTCGAACATACCATCCCTGTCTTAGGAAGTGATTTTCTGGCTGAAATGGCACAGCGAATTGACACCACTTGCGCAAGCAATTACCATCGTTACTGGTTGGCCAAAGAAGAGCGCATACGACTTCGGCACCAAGAAATCGTTCAGCAACTCCCCTTTTCAGACATGCGGGCTTTCGACATCATCCTTGAGCACCTTCCTGGGGATTCTGACCTTCAAATGGGCAACAGTTCCGTTGTTCGATATATTCAACTGTACAATTCTCGAAGGGACCTCCGTTATTACGGAAATCGGGGAACCAGCGGGATTGATGGTTGCACCAGCACCGCCATTGGGTTCGCTTTATTGAATGAATGCACCACCACGTTGATCACTGGAGATGTTGCTTTCTTTTACGACCACAATGCCTTTTGGCACAATCATATTCCGAACAACCTCAAGGTGATTGTGATCAACAATGGAGGAGGAGGAATCTTTAGAATCATACCTGGACCGAGTAGCAGTGGTGCGTTGGACGCATGTTTTGAAACACCTCATGAGCGAAGCGCGAAAAGCAGTGCTGAAGATTTCGGTTTGGACTACCTCTCGGCAAGCAACGAAACGGAACTCCAAAGCGCCTTGGAACAACTTTATTTGAGCGAGAAATGTGCGATCTTGGAAGTATTCACCCCACGCACCGAAAATGAAGTAGTTTTGAAGGCGTATTTCAAACAACTCAAAACTCAGGTTTGAGCCCTAGAATTCCTGTGAACGAAGCCAAGTGAGTGCTTTTTCTTCCGACGAAAAGGTACGAGATGGAACACTGGGTTTGTTGTGTTTGATGTAGAAATTGATGATGAGTCTTTTGGGGAGGCTGTCCACAACAAAAGCATCGGCAGAAGATCGGGAAACTCTTGCGGGGTCGGACATCCATTCGCGTGCACTCGGTAAAATCACCACATCTTCTTCGGTGATGACCATGGTTTTAAAAGCACGCAAATTGATCTTTTGGAGGTATTCGAACATTGCGCGGGCAACATCAGCACCAATTTCTTGTTCTTTCTTTAAGACAATCCTCACAATATTGCCCTTGAGCACTTGCAAGCTACAAACACCAAAATCCACTACCTCCATCTACCCTGCTTTACCATTTGAACCTCATTTTTCGGCAACTCACCGAGGAATTCCTTCAACTCGTGGCACAATGATACAAATTAACCCTGTTCAAGCTACCTTTGCACCATGAAAAAAGTAGGCATTTGGCTTTCCGCATTTCGGTTGAGAACCCTTCCCCTCGCCCTCTCTTCTATTTTCATGGGTGCCGCTCTGGTTCCTTCAGACACTGAAGATTTTGGAACGATTCTCTTTTTAGCCGTGCTCACTACTTTATTCCTTCAAATCCTCTCCAACTTGGCGAACGATTATGGAGACACGCAAAATGGGGCAGACAATGCCCAGCGAATTGGCCCGGAACGCGCCGTACAATCGGGGGCAATTAGCCTAAAATCCATGCGCCTCGCCATGGGCTTGTTTGCGGTTTTTTCTTTGACGAGTGGTATTGCCTTATTGATTGTGGCTTTTGGGTTGGAGCATTGGAAACTCACCCTCTTTTTTCTCCTGCTGGGTGTGCTCTCGATTCTGGCCGCATTGAAATACACCGCAGGCAAAAACCCTTATGGATATCGCGGTTTGGGAGATGTATCTGTGTTTTTGTTTTTCGGACTCATCGGAGTAGCTGGCAGCAGCTTTCTTTTCACCAAAAGCTTTGAATTCATCCACTTGCTACCCGCCTTGAGCATAGGACTGCTTGCTTCCGCAGTACTGAACCTCAACAACATGCGTGATATCAATGGAGATCGGGAAAGCGGAAAGCGCACCATTGTAGTCATGATGGGCAGCTCAAAATCAAAACGCTATCACTTCTTTTTGATCCTCGGAGCATGGCTATCGCTTTTGAGTTATTTCCTTTGGGGCGCCGTTCCAAATTGGGCTTATTTCGCACTTATTTTTCTTCCCATTCACCTGCTTCATCTTCGCAAAGTTGCTGGTGTTCAGCATCCCGCTGAGTTTGACCCGGAGTTGAAAAAAATAGCGCTGAGTACCTTCGGAATAAGTTTTCTTCTTCTCCTTGTTTCTCTGCTTAGTTGAGTACCTTTGTGGCTGATTTAGCCACGATTTACATTATTCCATAGTCGTTTCACCACTAAAAACAGGTAGCTTAAGCTCGCCTTATTTAGAACTATGAATACCAGCAAAAGTTACTACTCTGGAGCAGACTTGCTTCTGGGTGTCTGCGCACTTATGCTTTGTTCTTCTCTTTTTCACCTAGCCGGAGAAGGAGCATATACAGGAATTGCCCGCGAGCGATTTAACCTTCTCTTTGATCTCCCAGTCGCCGTTTTTCTATTCTTTCACGCTGTCCGTTTATCTTTTGGAGAGAAAGGGGAAATCGCCATGGCACGGAGGAAGCGTTTACTTCTTTATCAGGGCTTGATTCTCGGAGCGATTGGCTTGTTTCAGTGTTTCTTTTTTGACAGTTCTTTTCTGTTGTTGATGGGAATTATTTTAGCACTCCTCTCCCTCATCATCAACCTGAATTCCGCCTTCATTCTCCTCCTTTTCTTGGGCGCCTTTTTCGTATCCCATTACATGCAATTCACCGAGAAGCTGTGGCTGATTCAAGGAAGCAACTCTTCTTTCTTGAATAGCGCAGGAATCATCTTGTCTCGGGGTTATTATAGCATTTTCCCATGGGTCACTTTTACCCTGGCCGGCGTTCTTTTTGCAAGAATCAAACTCTCTTTCATGGCCATCATTGGTGTTCCTCTCGCGTTGATTTCTTGGTTGATTGCCTATTTTGTAGAAAGTCAGCTCAACGAACTTTTCAGTCGTTCAAAAAACCCTCAACTTTTTGACGAAACCCTCATGGGTCCCAACTTCTTTTTACCCTCCTTCCTACTCATTGCCATCCCCGCGGGAATGCTCTTATGGTATTCATCCAGCATCCTCAATTCCAATTCAAAATGGAATCCGCTCGGGCTATTGGGCTACATGAAGTACAGCGTTTTGCTGCTTGCAGGGATTTATCAGGTGATCATTGCTATGTTTCTACCGAGAGATATGGAGCCTCAGCAACTCCTCATGATGCAAAGTGCATTTTGGTTGGTGGTTTTTCCATTCTCGTATTTTTGGCGAAAACATTTCAAACTTGGTCCTGTTGAACAGGTATTCAAACGATTGTACTAGCCCATGCACCTCCGCGCCTTTGACTACCATTACCAGCCATTGCATTTTATTCAACCTGCAACCACCTCAAGGGATGTCCTCACCGAGAAGCCCACTTGGATCATTCGCATTGAGTTAGAAGAAGAGGGTGTTGTCAAGACCGGATTCGGGGAAGTGTCCATTATTGAAGGTTTGAGCGTTGAAAGCACGGTTGCTACTGAAAAACTGCTCAAAACATTTCAATCTTCCCCAAAATTGGTGCTCAACACTGCACTTCACAACTACCCTGGTGTTCGTTTTGGACTTGAAATGGCTTTGATGGATGCACAAGCAGAAGCGCACCAACTCTTTCCCTCTCCTTTCACCTCGGGAACGGACCATATTAAAATCAACGGCTTGGTTTGGATGGCCCCGATTGAAGACATGCGAAAACAAGTGGGTGAAAAAATTGCCGCTGGTTTTGACTGTGTAAAGTTGAAAATTGGTGCATTGGATTGGGAAAAAGAACGGGAACTCATTGCGGGTGTAAGGGAAAAATATTCTGCTTCAGACATCACCATTCGCGTTGATGCCAATGGTGCCTTCACCCAGAGAAACCCTCACCAAAAATTAGAACAACTTGCGGCCTTGGACGTGCATTCGATCGAACAAGTGGTTGCTCCCGGACATCGAGAACTTCACCGCGATCTTTGCTTGCACGGAGCCATTCCTTGTGCTCTCGACGAAGAACTCATTGGAGTGAACCAAGGGAAAGAACGGGAAGAATTATTGGATCAAATTACTCCAAATTACCTCATCTTGAAGCCATCACTTCTGGGCGGATTTGAGTCTTGCGATGATTGGATTGCATTGGCTGAAGAGCGAAACATTGCTTGGTGGGCCACCAGTGCCTTGGAAAGCAATTTGGGCTTGAGTGCTATTGCACAATGGTGTTACACGAAAAACAACCCCCTACATCAAGGCTTGGGTACAGGTGCGCTCTACCACAACAATTTTGAAGCCCCGCTCAAGGTAAGTGCAGGGAAACTGAGCTACGAGCCCACAAATTGGTTTAATTTTGACCAACTATGGTCGGGAAAATAATCTTTCAGTCTAAAAGCTACGATCTCGAGGCAGGGGGCGCATGGCGGAAGCTGCCCAGCGATCAACCTTGGCTTCAGTCCATTCATGCAACTTTAGAGACTTGGTTTGACGGTAAAGACCTGATCTCGCTCAAAAGCAGCGGCACCACTGGAGTTCCAAAAACCATCACCTTACAAAAAGCCAACATGGCCATGAGTGCTCAAATCACCGCTCAGCATTTTGATTTGAAGTCGGGAACAACAGCCCTTTTGTGCTTGCCCGCAGACTACATTGCCGGAAAAATGATGCTTGTGCGTTCCATTGTAAACGGCTGGAACCTTCATCTCGTTCCTCCTTCTTCGGCTCCGCTTCACGAGCAGCTTCCCGCCCTCGATTTTGCCGCCCTCACCCCCATGCAATTTGAAAAGAGCAAGGAGCAGTACCCCGGCGCTGGACAAAACATTGAAACCCTCATCTTGGGAGGAGCACCCGTGAATAGCGCCTTGAATGCAAAACTTCAACATCACCCCAAAAAAGTATTTGAAACTTATGGGATGACGGAAACCATTACCCACATTGCCACCCGTAAAGTGAATGGAGAAGATCGGTCAGACTACTTCACCTGTTTGCCCGGGGTGAGTTACACTTGGGATGAACGAAAGTGCTTGTGCATCGAAGCCCCGCATCTTCCCGAGAAAATCATCACCAACGACCGCGTTGAGCCCGTTGACATGAGTACCTTCGAACTTTTGGGACGCATCGACAACCTCGTTAATTCGGGTGGCGTTAAAATACATCCAGAACAATTGGAGACCCAATTGGCCAATTGGTTTGATGTGGATTTTTATTTTTCGGGTCGAAAGGATCCTTTGCTCGGACAAAAATTGGTGCTTCACCTCGAAAGACCTCCCTTGGATGCTCGAAGTGAGAAACTATTGATGGACAGTCTGCGCGACGAATTGGGCAGCGTGAAGAGTCCGAAAGAAATCATCTATCATCCCGAGTTCAAAAGAACCGCTACCGGGAAAATCATTCGCGAAAAAGCATGAAAACACTCGTATTTGCCACCAACAATCAACACAAACTGCAAGAAATTCAAGAACTCTTGGGAGATGCTTTTGTGCTCAAGACCATGAAAGACATCGATTGCCATGAGGACATTGTGGAGGACGCTCCTGATCTTCAAGGCAACGCCCAACTCAAGGCAAGGTACATCAAAGAGAAATACGGATATGATTGTTTTGCTGACGACACCGGACTGGAAATTGAGGCACTTGATGGAGAGCCCGGAGTTTACTCTGCTCGTTATGCCGGAGACCAACGGAACAGTGAAGACAACATGAACCTCGTATTGCGCAAACTCGAAGGAAAGCCACAGCGAAAGGCCCAATTTAGAACGGCCATCTGCCTCATTCTCGACAACGAGGAATACCTTTTCGAAGGCATTGTTGAAGGGGAAATTGCCACGGAACGCAGTGGACAAAAAGGATTTGGCTATGACCCCATTTTCATTCCTGAAGGGCAAAAGCGCAGTTTTGCTGAAATGAGCTCCGAAGAAAAGAATGCAATTAGCCATCGCGGAAGAGCCTTTCAAAAAATGATTGAATTTCTTCAGCGTTAATAAGCTTCTCGGTTCTTCTTTAGGGCGTGAAGAGAAATATCTTAATTTTGTCGTTCACAAAGTGCAGAACCTATGCCTGTTTATCTCGATTTTGAGGAGCCCATCAAAGAGCTCAAAGAACAATTAGAAAAGACCTTGGAAATTGAAGAGGTCTCGAAAGTGGATGTAAAACAAACGGTGGAAGAACTTCAAAAGAAGATTGCGGAAACCACGAAGAACATCTACGACAACCTAACACCTTGGCAAAGGGTTCAAGTATCCAGACACCCCGAGCGTCCATACACATTGAGCTACATCAAAGCCATCACGGAAGGCAACTTCATCGAATTGCATGGCGATAGAACCGTAAAAGACGATAAAGCCATGGTGGGTGGTTTGGGTCAAATTGGCGATCAAACCTTCATGTTCATTGGTCAGCAAAAAGGCATCAACACCAAAATGCGCCAGTACCGCAACTTTGGAATGGCCAACCCAGAAGGCTACCGAAAAGCACTGCGCTTGATGAAGATGGCCGAGAAATTTGGCAAGCCCATCATAACCCTCATCGATACTCCAGGGGCATTCCCTGGATTGGAAGCGGAAGAGCGCGGACAAGGAGAAGCGATTGCCCGAAACCTCTTGGAAATGTGTCAGCTCAAAGTTCCAGTGATCTGCATCGTCATTGGTGAAGGAGCCTCGGGTGGTGCCTTGGGAATTGGCATTGGTGATCGTGTTTTGATGTTGGAGAACACTTGGTACTCCGTAATCTCCCCTGAAAGCTGCAGTAGCATCTTGTGGAGATCTTGGGATCATAAAAAAGAAGCCGCAGAAGCATTGAAACTTACGAGTGCAGACATGTTGAAGAACGGACTCATCGACGGCATCATTCCCGAGCCTTTGGGTGGTGCACACACCGATCATGCAGCCATCTTCCAAACCGTTCGCGACACCATTTTAAAAGAAAGCAAAGCCTTGAGTAAGGTAAAAGCGGATAAACGAATCGCAGCCCGAATTAAAAAATTCAGCAGCATGGGAGTTGTAGCGAGTTAAGCTCAACCTTCGATGAAAATCGACCCTTGGTGGATAAACTCTCTTTTTCAACACATAACAATGGGCAACTTTGTTTTATATGTCGTTGAGGAATCTTAGTTTTGCACCAATTTAGCATAAGCAAACAATCAATTCTAATTAATATCTGAAGGATGAAAACGACCAGTTTTAAAGTCTACACTCTTATTACGGTCATCGGTCTGGCTCTCGCTAGTTGCGCAGGCTTGGGCAAGATGGAGAAGCACATTGAAGAACTCAACGCGAAGGCGGAACCAGAACCACTCATTGTTCGTGGCGACAGCGTTGAAGTGAACATCACAGGAAAGTTCCCTGAGAAATACTTCCATAAAAAAGTAACCGTTGAGGCTACTCCAGTTTTGACCTACGGCGAAAGCGAATCTGCTTTTGAAATGAAAGGTTACCAAGGAGAAGACGCTGCGGCGAACTATGAAGTCATTCCTTTCGAAACTGGAAAAAGCTTTAGCTATACCGACAAAGTAGCTTACGATCCAGCCATGGAAAACGCTGCCACTTTGGAATTGCGTTTGAGCGGAACCAAAGGAAGCAAAAGCGCTTCTTTCGATCCTCTTGCGGTAGGGACAGGTGTAATCACAACTCCTTACTTGATGATGAGCGACGATAAGCCCATTATGGCTACCGACAACTTCCAACGTGTTTTGAGCTTTACACAAGAAGCCGTTGTGAACTACAGCTACAACTCTTCAAGAGTGAACAGCAGCGAGTTGCGCGACCAAGACATCAAAGACGCCAAAGACCTCATTGCTTTAGCAGCGAGCGCAGACAGCGTTGTGATCACTGGAACCAACGTTGAAGCTTACGCCTCTCCCGAAGGTGAAATTTCTTTGAACGAGAATTTGGCGCAAGAACGTGCCGAATCTGCGAACGCCATCATCATGAGCGAAATGAAGAGAAAGAAAATCTCTCCAGACAACGCTGATGCCTTCTTCATCAATACTCCAAAAGGAGAAGACTGGGATGGATTCAAAGAATTGATGCAAGCTTCTGACATCGAAGACAAGAATTTGATCTTGCGCGTATTGGAAATGCACTCAGACAAAGCGAAACGTGAGCAGGAAATCAAGAACATCGCTAAGACTTACAAAGAGATTGAGAAAGAAATCCTTCCTTCTTTGCGTCGTTCAATGATCACCATCAACTACAACGTTGAAGGATATACCGATGAAGAATTGATGGTTTTGTCGAAAAACAACCCTGACATCCTTACGGTAGAAGAATTGATGTATGCAGCAACGCTTACCGACAATGTTGACGAGCAATTGGCCATCTACATGGCTGCTGAGCGTAACTTCCCTGGAGATTACAGAGCGATCAACAACATTGGTGGAATCTACTTCATGCAAAATAAAATGAACGATGCGAAGGCCAAGTTTGAGAAAGCTTTGGAAGTTGAACGTAATCCAGTTACTTTGAACAACCTTGGAATCATCGCTCGTTTGGAAGGCGATCGTGAGCAAGCATTGGAATACTTCGGTGAAGCCATGAGCGCTGGAAACGAAGTGAAGTACAACAAAGGTTTGGTACAAATCCAAAACGGAGACTACGCCGGAGCCATTTCGAACATGGGAGGAATGAACACCTTCAACCTAGCGCTTGCAAAAGTGTTGAACGGAGATAACAGCGGTGCGAAAACCACCTTGGACAACTCTGGAGACGACTCAGCCATGGCGCACTACTTGCACGCCATCATTGCAGCGAGAATGAACAACAGCGCAGAAGTTCTTTCACACTTGGGAATGGCCATTGATAAAGATGGATCATTGAAGGAGAAAGCCATGAATGATTTGGAGTTCAGAAACTTCAAAGACAGTTTCAACTTCTAAGGAACGAAGCAAACACAACATTAAAAAGCCCCAATTTCGAAAGAGATTGGGGCTTTTTTTATGATCTTACGAACTTGTTCAACCCTATTATCGGCCTTGACGTGTCCGCATTTATTTCTCGCGAACGGAATTTGGTTGAATGGCTTCGCTGGTTGAGGTGGCTTACACAACTGTTTAGACGCTCGCACGGTTTGTTTAGTCTAGGGTTGGTATTAGACATGAACACACAATTCACCACCTTCCTCCCAAACCTTTAGGTGCCTTGTCAATCAAGTTATTCTATATTCATTTGTACTCATTCTGAAATAGATCATTTTTATTCGTACTGAACAGCAAAACCTCAGTTTGGTTGCGCTTCAAGCTGTTAGAAGCAAATACATTAACAAAGCGCTGCTTACAGCATAAAACAGAGGACTGATCAATTTGCTTGGTAAACTTGCTTTCGAGGAATTGGCCTGCACCCACTCCATCAAAAGGTGATCTTGTCCTTTCAAAGGAATAAGTGCTTTTTTGCTTTGTGGCTTGTTGTTGAGGTGGCACAACCATTCTTCATCCATTGTATTCAGTGTCGCGTCCTTTATCCTCCAAGCGCTTTCTGGATCCGCACGATGAACGGCCTCACTCAGCTGTTCATCGTCTTGAACTTCAATAACATCTCCAATTACCTGCACGTCCATTCCCTGTGGAATCCCCTTTTCGTGTAAGAGGTAAGGGTAATTTTTACTCAAGAATTCTGCTGGAAGAATGGTTCCGTAGGAGCTTAGATCTCGAGTTTTTAATTCTTGGACAAAAGCATGTGCTTCAAAATCGATGTACACTGAAGGAATGAATATCGTGTGAGGTCCATCTTTTTCGCCAAGGTAAATGGAATCGGCCTTTTGAATTTTCTCAAAAACCGTTCTTGTTCCGTTCCGATTAAAAGTATTCAGCTTGTGATTGACCAAGACGAAGGGTGTACCAAAAAACGATGTAAGCCGATTGTTGCGCCCTTCACCCACAATAAACTGACCTAAAAAATGAGCCTTGCCTTCCTTCACCTCTCCTATCGATTGGTTGGGAATGTTGTTGAACAATTTCCGCTCGTTAAACATTTGAAAGATCAGCCCAGTTGCACTCAAAATCCCAAAACCAAGGATCAAATAACTCAGCACCTTCGTCACCCAATGAAGATCATGAAACTGGTAAATAGCAAGGAGCAAGATGGCGTACGAAATGCCTAAGCTTACCTTACTTGTTATTCCTACAGTGGATTGTTTATAGAGAATTAGCGGTGGTGACTGGGGATTCATAGTGCTTGTTAGGTTTGATGTAAAGGTATGAAGGCTGTGAACTACAATCAATCGCTTTTATTTACTTTTAATGATGCAAAATGCCCGTCGAATGACGAAAGAGGAAATTAGAACCCAACTCACTCAAACCAAAAATTGGAAAAAAGGCGACCAACGTGCACCGCACAAGCCTCTGCTGTTGTTGATGTATTTGGGTCGATTGTCGCAAGGGAATGTTTTGCCAATGTCTTTTGAGGAGACGGAAGAAGCACTCAGCGAGCTACTCCAAGAATTTGGACCACCACGTCGTTCCTATCACCCAGAAGAACCTTTTGCACGACTAACGAATGATGGTATTTGGCTTCTGAGCGCCCCAGTGAACACCAAGGGCAGTGTCAGTTTAAGAGAGCTTCGCGATGTCAACCCATCTGGAATGCTGATTCCAGAGATTCAACAAGAACTCATTAACGACCATTTGTTTTTAGAGGAGTGTGTTCAATTATTGCTCAATGAGAATTTCCCTGATTCCATTCATGAGGAAATCAGATCTGCCATTGGCTTGCGAAATCAGTTGGTCCTGGTGAAGAAATCCGCTAGAGACCCCAAATTCCGAGAAGTGGTTTTAAAAGCTTACGAATACAGTTGTGCGGTTTGCGGATTCAACCTAAGAATCAAAAACGCTTTGGCGGGAGTTGAAGCCGCACATGTAAAATGGCACGCGATGAATGGTCCGGATACCATTTCAAATGGATTAGCCCTATGTACCATGCACCACAAACTATTCGACTTGGGCGCTTTAGGAATCAATTCAAACATGCAAGTTGCAGTATCCCCTCAAACCAATGGCGTTGGCAGAGAACTTTGGTTGAATCAGTTTGAGGGCAAGGAAATCCGTAAGCCCCAGAAGCACTATGCTTCGTTGGACGAAGGATATATAGCGTGGCATGAGCAGGAGGTTTTTAAGTGGTGATGGGGCTTCTCTCTGCCTCAGAGATTCAGAAATACCCCAACTCACATCAAAGCTGTTGGAAACAAAAATGATGATGTGCAATAAAACGATTCCTACGGTACTTGAAACAATGCATATAAGCAAATGACTGCATTAAACATCATGCATTAAGGGGTTGAAATAAGATTAATGAATGATATTCAATGCAAAAGCGCATGCAATTTGAAGAATTGATTGAATAATTTTGTATTTTTAGTCATGCAATAAATGGTTAAAAAACAGTCAATGAGTGATAAATCATACACAAAATGGTATTCAATGAGCGATAAAGCCATCGCTGAAGCAATGGGAGATTTTGTTCGACACCATCGTTTGCAGAAGAATTTATCTCAACATGAAGTTGCTAAAATGGCGAATATAAGCAGGTCTACACTGAGTTTACTTGAACGTGGGGAAGCGGTTACAGTACCAACCTTATTGCAGGTGCTTAGGGTATTGGAATTGTTTCATGTCTTGCAAGATTTTGAAGTAAAGAAGCATTTGAGTCCAATAGCCTTGGCGAAATTGGAGCGTGAAGAAAGGAAAAGAGCAAGTGCAAAACGAGCGAATACGAAGAATGAATCTGAAAATAGTGATTCAAAATGGTAAAGACAGCTTTTGTTAAGATATGGGGACAGACTGCGGGTGCTGTAGCTTGGGATGAAGAACAGCAACTTGGAACGTTTGAATATGACAAAACGTTTTTACAGCAAGGGTGCGACCTCTCTCCATTAAAAATGCCTCTTGATGAACGGCGAACTCTATTTTCATTCCCTGAATTAAGAGTTCCTAGGAACAGTGAATATGACACCTTCAAGGGACTTCCTGGTTTATTGGCCGATGCACTACCCGATAAATATGGAAACCAACTGATCAATGTGTGGTTGGCTCAACAAGGAAGAGAAGCCGGAAGCATGAATCCCGTGGAGAAACTTTGTTTCATAGGCGCCAGAGCAATGGGTGCTTTGGAGTTTGACCCTGCTATTGTAAGTACTAGAAAAGACACCTTTAAGGTAGAATTAGATAGCCTAGTTGAAATTGCAGGCCAATTGATGCAGGAGCGAGAAGCCTTTCATGTCAACCTAAAAAAAGAGGAAGCCACTGCAATTAAGGAAATCATTACCATCGGCACTTCTGCTGGTGGAGCGCGACCCAAAGCGGTCATCGCTTACAACAAAAAAACAGGAGAAGTTAGATCCGGTCAAGCTCATGTTCCAAAGGACTTTGAACATTGGTTAATTAAATTGGATGGTGTAAGCGATGTTCAACTTGGAGATACAAAAGGATATGGAAGGGTAGAAATGGCTTATTACTTGATGGCGAAAGCTTCAGGCATACAAATGACAGCTTGCGAATTACTTGAGGAAAATGGGAGAGCACATTTTATGACCAAACGATTTGATCGAGAGGAAGGAAACATTCGCCACCATGTTCAAACCTTTTGTGCCATAAAGCACTTCGATTACAACGAGGTGAACAGCTTCAGTTATGAGCAGCTTTTTCAAACAATGAGGGAACTGAGATTAACGTATACTGAGGCTGAAGAAATGTTTCGCCGGATGGTGTTCAATGTGCTGAGTAGGAACTGCGACGACCATACGAAAAACTTTTCCTTTATACTTCGAAAAGGCGGTAAATGGGAACTTTCACCCGCGTATGACGTCTGTCATTCCTACAAACCTGGAAGCAGATGGGTGAGTCAGCACGCGCTTAGCATCAACGGAAAAAGAAGCAACATCACATTGAGCGACTTTCTGGCCGTGGCCAAACAGATGAACATCAAAAAACCAAAAGACATTATTAACCACGTCAATAATTGCGTGGCGAAGTGGCCAGAGTTTGCAAGTAAAGTGAAGGTTGATGAGCGTAAATTAGCGTCGATTAAAGAGACCTTGTTGTTTATTGAGGCATCATGAAAATGGCAGAAATCAGGTGTGTCAGGAGAATAGCGCAACCTTCTTTTTTCAGGTTGATCTGCTTTGCTTCGTGTTTTCTGGATGTTCTGTTTGTTAGTGTTTTGGGGTGTTTTTTTACTTCCCAATACAGGAAGTGAATTATCATTATTTATGAAGGTTTTCACACTTTCGGGAACAAAATCGAGCCGATTCTTTTTCAAAGATCAGAAGCACTGCGTCGATTGTTGCTTGCATAATGTTAATCGCATTGAGGTCTGATCCCACAAATTTGAATAATTCCGGAGATCAAAGAATCGTGGTGCAATAGACAGGTGCAATTTTTTCGATTTCCGCAGGTGCCTTGTTGACCATTGGCATTGTCAGACTACTAGAGTTTGAACAGTTAATTATTGCGTTAATTATGAGTCATATTTATCTAGGATCAGCTTACTCTCTAAAACTCTGCTATGCGGGTTGTTCAGATAAAAGTTGACCTTTTTGTAAGCTAAATCGACCCAAGTTTGCCTCTTTTCTGCAGGTGGATTAAATTCGGTGACAGCTATTGTTCCACAATAAATTTCAATCACTTGACGAGCTTCTTCGCTAGTTCGGATTTGGGATTGTTCAGCGACAGTTAGGAAGACATTAAGAAGATCTACTATAAACTTAATGGCACGAATCGGTTCAGCATCTAATATCTTATCCTTAGAGTGTCTACTAACGATTTTTTCAAGCTTTAATAATTCAAGTGTTTCTCGAGGGTGATAATGAGTTAACAATCTTAAGTTATTTTCGGTGTCATCTCCACTTTCCAGTCTGAATCCAAGAGTGTCCAAGGCTGAATTGTTTACCACAATTGGCGTTTTAAGATCTTTATTGATGGTTTTAAGACTTCGGATTTCCTGAATTCCTTTACCTGTCAGCGGAAGTTCTTGCGTATTTAGATTGTCAAAACCGAACTCATTATCTGAACTCCTATCTAAGTTAGAGTAGTGCTTTTTAGCGTCGACGTTCTGAGTATCAAAGGCATGTGTGGGAAGATTGTTGATCATCCCACCATCAACGAATTCTTCCCATTGTGCCTCTCCAGAGTTACTTCTTCGTTCAATAATGAGTGGAGTAAATGCAAAAGGCAAACTCATACTTCCGCTTATCGCTTCTGCGACTGGTATATGTTGATACTCTTCAGAATAGGCTCCGAAAATCTCTGATCTTCCATCAGTTATGTTGGTTAGCGTAACTCGCAGATCTATTCCACTAAGAACTTTTAAATGGTGAAAACTAAAATTTTTAGCAAAATCGTAGGATTTCAAACCTATAGGTTCTGGCCAATACTCTTTTTTTGTTATTCCATTTGCTTCTAAAAAATCAAGATTTCGAAGAACTAGTTGAATAGCCTCCTGGTGTACCTCTATGATGTAAAACTGGATAATATATCTGAAAAACAAAACCGGGCCTCGTCCTGAAAATATTCCTCTTAGTCTGATTAAACTGAAGAGAAATCTTTCAGTGATTTTTGTGTTCTCCCTGATCACGGCTTCGGTCTGAGAATTTCTTTTTCTTATTTCCTTCAATTTCCTTGTGAGGTAATTGGATTTTTGATTGCCCAATTCCATTAGGATTGCAGGATTTTTGATGATTTCCTGTTTCACTATATCATCGAGATCCATGAATTCTTTAAAATTGAAATAATACAGTAAAGACCTTATCATTGGGTCCTGTCGGGCCTCATTTATTTCAGACTCGCTCATGTCCTCTATCCTCTTCTTTTGCCAGTAATTTACAATGTATTTCAGGTATGGATTTAATGATTCCTTGAGTTGAACACCTTTAACAGTTTTACCTTTGTGAGTTTTGTCATGTTTTATTGAACTACTCTCATATTTAAAGGAATCTTTGTCATCTAATCGCACAAACCTTTGACGGTATGTGTTCCAAAAATCAGATTCACTTCCTAAAAATTCTGGAACAAGTTGAGATTCCATTATATGAAGAGGGTAGTCAAAAAATGACTCAAATACACTTATGGTTTTAGCCTTATCCTTTTCGGGCATGGATTCGTATTGATCAGGACGAACAATCTGATTAATGTACATGGAATCTCTGACCGATTCTGTCATTTCAA
This sequence comes from uncultured Comamonadaceae bacterium, assembly GCA_964649515.1. Taxonomy (GTDB): domain Bacteria; phylum Bacteroidota; class Bacteroidia; order Flavobacteriales_D; family Sanyastnellaceae; genus CALKGK01. The sequence goes on from CAZYPV010000017.1 coordinate 37,508, forward strand.
CAGTAATTCTGGTGTCGAGAAGTTCTTTAACCTTATCTGCGACTGAATCAATGTAATCGGCTTGACTGTAATCGCCTAAACACATAGCAAAAGCAGTTATCGCGCCAGCTGACGCGCCTGAAACACCTATGATTTTGTTTTGAGGCTTGCCAAACGCTTTTAAGATCTCTTCAGGAGGGCTGAAGTCCAGATAATCAGTGAAATAATTATTTTGATTAACAATCCATTCCTGTAACAAACCTAAGGGTGTTTTTTCAGGTAATAATTTATTCTTGCCGAGCGCTTTTAGAACCCCTTCATTCACTACTCCTTTTCCCCCTCCACCTTCAAATGCGAGGTACAGGAATTCTTTGAGATTTTTTTTCTTCATCGATAGGTTTTTAAAAATATTGTAGAATTATTCGAACCACATAACTTGCTTCATATAACCCTTTATCTTTCTTCTCACAAAATGTCAGAACTTCTGAGCATATATAAGGGTCGGATGTGTTGTTTTTGTAATAGTCATTTTGATAAAAGCCAATGAGATTTGGATGCTCTCCGGTACAGTTCATGACTTTTTCAACAAAAGGATTGTTCTTTACAATTCGTGCCTTTGAAGGGACAATAGTTGAATCTTGAGTCTGAGAGACTACAAAAGTATGTAACTCATCAAAGCCACCAGGGAATTTGCGATCATTTAACTCTGCACCTGATATTTCTTGACCTTCGGGGCGGTAGAAACATATAATCGATTTGATTGAGCTATATGTTGTGTCAAGAATGTCATCATAAAACTCCTCCCCATAGTACCAAATTTCATCTGGATCTAGTTTGGATTTATCTTTTTCTTTTGACTTTACAGCAACAATAAAAGGAGGTAGGTCTTTAATCCAACATTCCTCTTTGCCATACTTGAGCAACCACTCTTTTGTAACTTCTTCATAGTCACCAATACTCGAATAATGGTTCTTAATATCGGTCGAGTTATTAGGTATATTATCGAAAATGGTCTCGTTTCTTGCTCTTTGAGGGTTGGAGCAATTTATAAACCCAAATATCACGAGTAAACATATTGTCGTTGTTATAAATGACAGGCAAGTCTTATTCATAATTAGGTAGTTCAGGTGTTACGTCGGGATTGAGATAGACCAAATTGGTAGGAACCACAAGATCCCACTTTTCTCCTATTTGTTGTTCAAAGAAAGTTACATTAGCTTCTTGCACTTCATCAACCATAGAAACATTTTCCCTTTTTGCCAGAGAAGGTGTGTTTTCTCCAATCCATATTGACCCTGTCTCTGTGAAGTATAATACTTGTTTGGTGAATTCAGGCTTGACTGGAACTACAACCCTAGCTGCACCTGCTTTAAGGAATTTCTCGAATTTGACATCATTGTCTTGCAAGCTCATGATATTGAGCCAGTTCGCCTTTCTGGAGTAATAATAAGGATAGAGCTGATACGTGATGTTATCCCATTCAAAAGCCTCTTCAAAAAACATAGCAACGCGACCTTCCTGAATACTTTCAATGAAGTCAAAGTCAGGAAAACTGACTTTGCCATCGGGCCCATCAATTTCTTGAATAATCCTCATTGAGTCAAAGCCGTCAAATCGTTGTCCACTAAATAATTTAATACAAGCTTTTTTGAGTTCGGTCTTTTCAATATCCCGATTTAAAAGAGGGTTTCGACCTTGGATTTCAACACTGCTTTTTAGGCTTTCAAGCTCTCCTTTATACCTATACAGCTTAGTCTCATAATTTTCCATAATTCTGCGGAAAGTTTGAAGTTTCCAAGCATCGTAGGCACTGTCAGTTAACACGCACTCAATAACGACATTCACCGCCCATTGTGTTCCTCTTGATCTCATAGAAATTGGAACGACTCCAGTATGATGATTAACGTCAAGCGGTAAATCTTCTGTGCCAGTATTAGGGAAAGGAATTTGCTCACCTGCAATATTGATCATAACGTAGTGATTCCCACCTCCGCTGAGGCTAACTGCAACCCTCGCATTTAATGCACGATATCCTTCAGGAATTTCAATTCCATCATCGTTCAGAGTGAGATAATCTGTTCCTGCAGGCAAGTCTTTACTGAATGATTTTGAAACTGTTATAAATTCATTCGGCGGAGTCTCTATATCCGTAACATCGTATCTAGCAGCCCATGTTCCGTAATTGTACCTGTCTATGAGATTGAAATCTCGGACAATTCCAGACTCCAGTTCATGAAATGGTTCCACTGGTTTAACTAAAGATGGGTTAGTGGACTTAGCATTTAATTGACTAAAGATGTAGAAAGCAGCTGGTTCTGGAACGAAGAACTCGTACATTAATCGCTTACCTTTATTGATAGCCCTTGCTTCCATAACCTTATTCACCCAATGGTACATTCCAACTACATGATTTTCACCACTTTCGTTTTTTAGGCCATGTTCATTAATTACCTCAATTTCGTTTCTGGATAAGGTTCTTCTGCCAGCTACCGTTTTACTGGTGACTCTTTGGGAAGCGCGTTCGGTAAGTTCTCTAGCCTCCCGTGTTGCCGACATACTTGATTGCAAATTTGAGTTTTGCGATCCATAGGAAGCGGTCGATGTTGCTCGGACGGTTCCATAACTTCCAGATACGCTTAAACCTGCGCTCACTTGTTCAGATTCGCTGGTCATTTCAGCAACTTCATTAGCTACTTCATATCGCTCAGTTGATTGAGTGTCGTTTTCTGTAGTGACCTGATAATCTGTTGTTTCCGTGTTTTCTTCCTCTGATATTTTTAGATTCCTATGCGTACGAACTTTATTTTCACCCGCCATTATGTTTTCTAGGTGAGCTATTTCTCCGATTTCATATCGCTTGAGCTTTTCCGTGACCACAATAAGATCACCAACGCCCAATGGAGTTGCAAAGGGTCTATTTGAAATATCCAAATTAGGGTCACCAGAATACTCAAATAGTCCATAGTCCGAAGTGGATAATACCGTAACCAAAGAGCCTCCGACTAGCATAACTCTTTGACCTTGGGTACTAATATTCAACGATTGGTACAAGCCTTTAATATGATCTTCAATGCAAGAAGTCACGAAAGGAACTCTTACTGCATCATTTGCGATACTAAGTTTTGTGAGAACAGTTTTTGTATTTGCCTTTAGTTTACCAAAACTCTTAGTGCTTAGAAGGGATGTTCTTCTTTTCGCTAAATACTCTTGATATAGAGTCTTACAATCAGCAGGGTCTAATTGGCTGAATGGCGGCTCTGTTTCGGGATCATAGGATATCATTGCGCAGAACTGTTGCTCAGTAAGAGGTCTTTGAAGTGTCATTTCATTAATTTGAACCTTCAAGACCCTAATCAAATCAGACCCAGCGTTTTGATATTCTTCAATTTCTTGATAAACAGCAGATTGATCAAGAGTGCTGCCAGAGGACTGACTAGGTGTCTCTTGGATCAGAGACTTTGGGAGTGGAAAGACAGGTGCAGGAAGAACAATTTGAGCTTCGTTTAGTGAGGCTAAACCTGAACTAGTATCCAGCAGTTGAGAAGTGTCATCATCTAACAACTCCAAGAAATTAAGGTGTCTTAATGCTTGTTGGCACAGTTCAATTATTTCAGGGCTTAGCTCCAGAATTAAATTGACAAAAATCGTGTCCCATAATTTATTCTTCAATTCTGAGTACCCCGTTTGAGATACATAGGAGCCAACCGGAGCGCCGATGCTAGCTTCAAATTGAACTTCTAGACCGTTCTTTGTTAAGGTTAAAATGTTCTCGTTGATGTAGTCTCGCATTTCTTGGTACCATGGAAGAGAAATAAAAATTTCGTTTTCATTCCCAAAATGGGCAGGAGATTGATGGAAGCTTTGAGCTTCAGATATCATTTCAGCTAAGATGTCATTTTCAGTAAGCGTTGACTCTAAGTCTGTGTAAAAATCGGAACTGTTGCTGTTGTCATAAAGTATATGCAATCCGCTCGTAGTAGATAAATCTAAAGGTCTAGGTTGGCGAACATTAACGAATGAATAAATACTTTTTTCTGATGGTGTCATGGTGTGATGGTGTGATGAATTTTAATGCAATATGATCTAATAGAAGCTTATTGGTGCCTATTTATAACGCCTACTCTATTGATCGTATTTGATGTTAATACTCTTAATTAATCTAATTTTTCTTGTATTAATGTTTTGGTAATATTGTCTAAGACCCCCGAGGGTTCAATTTCCAAGGATGACTGAAAGATCATGAGAGCTTTTTCCGTTTTTGGCCCGAAAATTCCGTCGATCGTCCCAGGACTGATTCCGATTTGATTCAAGGAGGATTGAAGCTTTCTCACGTCGCTTCCGCTATCCCCTCTTTTGAGCTTCTTCTCACCAAGCTTTATTTTTTCCACGGGATTTAGTCTTCTGAAGCCAATGACCCGATCATTCCCGTAAGCAGAGATACCCACTTGATCATTTTGATTACCGCCGAGACAGTAGACTCTCGTGAGATCACGAGAGTATCCTACAAAGAGCCCCACATGACCTTTCCAACTGTTGATCGATTCCCGCCAAAAAATAACGACGTCACCCGGTTCAGGTTGTTCTACACTGTTACCAACTGAGAGCCAGGAACGAGCATTCGCTTTATTCGTTCTCTCGTAACCAGCTTTCATTGCTATCCAATTCATGAACACACTGCACCAAGGAATGGAATCTGAATTATAGTTTTCAAAACCTGATTCTTTTGCATATTGGAGAATACGTTCATTGGAGATTGAACCTCGTGCTTCTGTGGTTCCTGCTTCGTGCATTGCGCTGTTGAGGAGTGTTTTCATGGCTTATTCTATTAAGAGTCCTTTCGATTCAAGATCTTTCATCATGAGAATCAGAATTTGCTTGGTAATCATTTGCGATCCTTTTTTCGAACCATAATTCACAAGAAGTCCATTAGGCTCTTTGGTTCTTATATCGAGATAAGACTTTTTAAAGTCTTTCTTTTTGAATCTCCCTAGCCAGTTTCTGAAGTATTTCTTTTTAACCCATTCTTCCGTGATCGGTAAACCTTTGAAAGGATACTCTCGTCTTTCCTTTGACGCAACTAGAGATTTTAAAACGGCTTTAACACGATTTTCAATTTGATCTTCCAACTTCATGATGTCTGAGATTTTGACCTTAGGCATTATTGGTAAAGTGTATTGGTACTTCATCAGGTCAAATTCCTCTTCCGTTCGATCTTTCTTGTCTTTGATAACGTTTAGATCAGGAATAATGGGCAAGAAGATTTTATGATTCCTCCTAACACCATACATGTCGATCATCTCCTGTGTCCAATTTTTGAAAAGTGGGTGTGGATTGGCGGCATCATATGGTAAGGAGAAGTAATAACGGAAGAAATTTCTCGCATTGTTCCTGCCTAAAAAGAAGTCATGTTCACGAAACGATTTATCAAGGAAGCCACCAAAAGCACGAAGTGATTCACAAGCAATCGGATGTTTGATACGCTTCCTGGATTCAACAAATGGTCTCGTTGGATCATCATTGAGAAGCGCTGTTTTGATATTCCATTTTGCAGGAAAGATTACTCCTTTAACACTAGGGTCGTTCAGTTCTTGAACAATCTCGTGTCTTTTAACTCGACTCTGATTGATGAGGGCGCCAACCAAAGCCCCTGCAACTCCTCCGATATCATCAATATAGTCGTTTTGGGCTTCTGAACGGTTCTTGGCAATGTCAGGAAAGGGATCAATCATCACCACCCCAAAATTTTTATGTTTCAAAGCGTCTATATCTTGAACTTTATCTTCTTGTTGATTCTCAGCGTGTTGTTCAATCAGTTCACTTCGTACTCTTCCTTTCAAAATTCCAAGGACTTCCCCATAGGGTTCGTTGTTGATAGTTCCTCCATCAACGGCTGTGAAGGCAAAGTTTTCTTTGAAGTTCGACCAATCAATGAAATGAGGAAGGTCTCTTAGCAAATCTTGAATCTTCTCTATTAGTTCATCTGGAATTTCATTGAAAATACCCCGTCGCTTTCCAAAGAAGTTGTACGCACCTGTAGGGAGTTTGTGACAAGCTCTCAAGATTTGAGATCGGGTTTGAATAGGAATATCAGATTCTTCAATAAGCACCATCAACTCGTCAAGAATTTGATCAGTTTGGTATTGATCTTCGTCGCTGCCAAACCTTCCAAACACAATCCTCTCAGCGATATCTTTAATGTATTCATCGTCGAAATCCTCATCAGTAAAATATCTCGAAGCAAGTCCTATTGGAAAAGCTCCAGTAGCAATGGTTGATTTGAGCCAAGTTTGTTTGGCCTTGGAGTCAAAAGGATTGAGCCACCTATACCCCGGCTCTTCCGCTTTACCTAATTTGAAGTGTCCTAGGGTAAAGTGTTCCCAGGTTGCATGTCTTGGAGTGTCGCCACCTGCAGGCTCGTCTTTTGTTATCGGTGTGCGAAAATCGACCTCTAAAGGAATTCCATTAAGCATGCTTAAACTGAGAATCAACTCTAGGTCTTTTGACACGTAAGGCGGTAGATTCTTCAGGGCCTCATTGAGGTTACCTTTTTCAGGAAAGGCATTATCAGCAATCTCATCAATACTTTTAGAGTTCAAAAGAGAAGGAACACTATTGATCAGATCTCCAGTTGTGAGCATCTTCTCGAGAGTTCTTGCTTGTTCATCATCATCCATGTTTACCCAACTCTTGTAGAACGTATTCTTCTCAATTACCGAGTTGATTGGGTTCTCTTTCGTGATTGGAGTTCTGTGTTTTTTTAGAAACTCAATAACCGACATGCTCGAGGTCATACCTCCCGCTGATGCCCCACCTATGGCGTCAATGATCACATCATGCGGTGGTATAACTCCTTTGAAAGCCTCATCTTCTGAGCCTTCTGCTTGCTTTTTCTTTTGGTCATACCACAAATCGAGTATTTCCAATAAATAATCCATAGCTCCGCCAGTATAGCAACCAGCGGACACTGCCCCAGCCATGGTAAGGCCAAGGTGAAAGGTCGAATCCGACATAAAATCAAGACGTTAATTAAAACAGGAGTGAGGCAGATGATCTTATTGGAAGACTAAGTCTCACATTTTATTGAGCCTAATTTCAAAAAAATTGCTAGGAATAAATACGCTCTTAATGTTAACAAATTATAAAATAGTAATTCCTTTTATTATAATTCCATAACGGCAACAGTCATTATGTGCGATGAGACAGGGTGTTTATGATGATTATTGTTGAGCTTATGTCAGAATTAATCGAGATAAAGTTGGGGGTCAACTTTGTAGATCAGGTGGAAAATACCGGTTAACACCCTATTGAGGTTCCCAATGGCTGAGTGCACTCGGGGAAGAAGGATCTGACGAGCTTCTTTCGACAGAACCACCAAAGAGAGGTCGGTGTTTCGCTCTGTTTAACTTGGCATACGACCTGCATCTATTGTTATAAACGTGTTTTACTCTGGAGAGAATTTCGTTGAGTTTTTCTCGAGATTTTCCGTCCACTTTATCCGTTGCCAGCATCATTAACTCTCTCACTTTTCTTCTTCTAGTCACCAACTTGTCGGATTCAATGATAACAATTATTTTCGTCTTTGATTTAAATCCTCTCCTCCGTTTATCATTCTCCTCAAATGCCTTGTCTTCCTCAAAGGCGGCGACAACGGTATTATCCAACTCAATATCTCCCATGAGCTGTAGCTTGGTGCTGGCTGTGACATGGCGGCACAAATTTTGTGCATCATGTATCAAACGGGCTTATAACTTTTTCTGCTGAGTTGACGCCAACGTCAACGTTCACAAACAGAAATAGACTTTTTTACATTTGTTATTAGGTAAGTTGCAATTTACCAATCCGAAAAGGAAGTTTGCTGTTTTGCATGATTGTTCCGCTTCCAAAAGTTGTTCTAAAACCACATGTTTTACAATGCGAAATCCACCTTACGTTAAGCCAATATTGGCTCTTTTCGCCGCAGATTTTTCAAGTAATTACTTGTTTCTCTCAAACGCTCTTGAAATGGGAATATCTACCTTTATCGGTTTGAAATCGAATGAAAAATTCTTGGTGAGGCATAGCTCTGATGCTTTTGTTTGGAGCTAAATTCAGGCTGATCTCCGCAACCTATTTACGAGTTGACACAAAAACGGGCAACCATTATATCGAAAATGACCAAAGTAGGGCCTGAAAAAAGTCAAAGGACTAATGAGGCAAATTAAACATACTCCGATTCGACCTTCTATCGCAGTTTTTCAATGATCTGGTGAATGTCCAAAAGGGTGTTCAAATGAACAAGCAAGAAATCAGTGATATCAATCATCAGTAGTTTGAATAAATTCAAGGCAACTTGCAATTCTAAATGACTAATGAGTAATTTCGCTACATGGGCAACTCTTCTAAACAATATTCTGTAAATCAACTAAGAGATTATTCTTCAATTTTTTCGAGGAGACAGTCTCTGTCAATTATTAACGGGAATTTGGAAGGATTAGATGCGAAAATTGAACGCTACGATAAGCCTTGGCGTTCAAAAGAGAGGGCTACATATTTGCAATATCTTAGACATACCTATAAGGTTTTAAGCGAACATTACAAAAATGAATATGTTTATAAGAATACATTGTTAAACAAGCTCATTATCCAAGAGCTCGGTACAGAAAACTCAAAGGTTTTTAATGAATTTAGAGTTGGAGATTCAATTGTCGATTTAGCGATGTTCAATGGGGTTAGTAAGGCTTTTGAGATAAAATCAGAGCTAGATACTCCTAAAAGACTTCAATCACAGCTAACGGATTATCGTAAGTTGTTTAATGAAATTTATTTGGTAGTTTCCAAGACTAAACTAAAAGATTTTGAACATATTAGTTCGGAAGTTGGAATTATTACAATCGAAAATCATTGTAAAATCGAATTTATTAGAAAAGCGCAATTCAACGAAACTATCGAGCCCTCAGCTTTGATGACAGTTCTAAGAGTAAATGAATATAAAAGTATTGCAAAAGCTTATTTAGGATATATGCCTGAAATGTCAAGCTTCACACAGTTTGATATCTGCGGCAAAATTATAAAAGAGATTCCCGGAAATATCCTCAACGACTTATTTATACGGCAAATGAAAAAGAGAAAGTCAAATGAATCCTTGTCCTCCACTCAGTTTAAAGAATTGAATCAAGTATTTTTGGCTCTTAATTTGACTAAAAAGGGAAAATCACAATTTATTGCTAATCTTAATAAACCTATTTGCTAGCTATGTACTACCCATACCTTAGAGCTCGTCAATTTGAGCTAATTGCTTTGCGGGAACTAGTAACCGAGGATGCACTTCAGAATCGAGTTGTACCGATTTTGGAACCTGTTAAGAGGACATTCAATAACTTTGATTTGGCCTTTAGAGTTTTTGCTGAGAGTAATCAAAAGGCATTCATAATTATTAATCCTGATGTTGGAGAAATGAAACATTCTTTGGGACATGAAACAGTAGCTGAATATGTTCAAGACAAAGCTAAAGTCAGTGACATTTATAGACCTGCGTTTCACTATTCCGATAAGCCTTGATCAGCCGATGAAATCACTCGCATTATTACCGCGAACAATTTTACCGGCTGCCTTTTGATTTGTAAAAGTGATGTAGATTATGAGACTACGTCATTTGATACTATATTGAATGATGATAGAATTACATTATTCAGTATTGATGACCCAGGGCGAAGCAGAGGTCTTGTTAGAAAGATTAAAGCAACCAAGAAAGATGTAATCAGACTTGATGATTTATTTGACCCACAACAAAGGAACAGCGATTACCTTCAAATTCCAGAGCATAGATTTTCGGAAGAGCACATGTTTTATAATGGTGAAGGATTCTCAGGCTTTTCAGATTTCACTACAATTTCAAGGGTATTTTCTGAGGGAGGCAGTACACCTAGAGCAGTGGTAATCCATTTGACTTACTTGGGGCCAAATAATGAAGTTTGGATCCGACATTTTACAAGTGAAACAAATGACTCTATTGTCAATGTTCAAGGTAAATTTCGAGAAGCAGCAGATAAAGCTGTGAATTTTTGTTTGAAAAGAGACTTGACTAACTCAGCAATTTCAGAGCTCATGGAATATTTCGAAACAGAACATTATCCAGGTCTTGGGACGGTTAAGAAAATCTCAATCAAAAATCATATTATCCTCCTCAGTGAGTTTTTAAGATTAAATCCTAGGTTATGAATGTTTGTTCACATTGCTTCAATGAAGTGGAGTTACAGGCGTTTATAAACACCTCGAATATAAATGGCCGCTGCGATGTATGTGGCGCTGGAGAGACTGAAATCCTAGATGTTAATGAGCTTTTAGATTTTTTCTCAGAACTGTTTTCCAATTTTGAATTAGAAGAAACGGGTATTCCTTTATATGAATTAATCCAAGGTAATTGGAGTTTCTTTAGAACGATTGAAATAGGTCAAACAATTTTAAATGAAGTGCTTAATGGTTTAGGAGGTG
>CAZYPV010000018.1:0-3403 GCA_964649515.1 uncultured Comamonadaceae bacterium
TTATCAGCGAAGTCATTCCACGAAGTACCATTCTCATCATTCAAGCGCTTCTAGCCTTATGTTTTGTAGCACGAAACCCTACACCCCCCGCGCAAGCGCCTAAACAGTTGCGCAAGCATCATTAATCAGCGAAGTCATTCCACGAAGTACCGCTCTCACCAATCAAGCGCTTCTAGCCTTATGTTTTGTAGCACGAAACCTACACCCCCCCGCGCAAGCGCCTAAACAGTTGCGCAAGCAACCTCAACCGGCGAAGCCATTCAACCAAATTTCATTCTCAAGAAAAAAATGATAATACCACCGCAAAGCTGAAAAGAAAGCTGAACGAATATGGACAAGCGTTTACGCTTTAAACAAATCATTCATAGCAGCTCCAATTTCTCGAAACTTGAACTGGTAGCCCGAATTTTCGGCAGATTTTGCGGAAACTTTTTGAGAGTTCAAAGCAATTTCGGCCATGTCGCCCATCACCAATTTCAACACAAAAGAAGGAACTGCTGGAGCCCAAAAGGCTTTCCCCATGGCTTTGGCCAAATGCTGCGACAACTCTTTTTGCCTCACGGGTTTTGGTGCTACACCATTCATGATCGGCAAGGTGTTGTTTTCAAGCGCGTATACAAAAAGGGCTGCAACATCTTCAATGTGAATCCAGCTCTGCCACTGTTGTCCACTACCCAAAGCACTGCCCAAGCCCATTTTGAATACAGGCAGCATTTTTTCAAGTGCACCTCCATCTTTGCTCAAGACAATACCAATGCGAATGATCGATCCGTCAATTTTTTCGAAAGCAGGCATTGCAGCTTTTTCCCATTGAACCACAACATCACTCAAAAAACCTTCCCCAGGCTCTGAACTTACCGTGCTGGTTTCTTTGCTGTTTGGATAGATCCCTATGGCACTGGCAGAAACAAATTTCTGAACCCGATTGGGTTGATGAAGTATGAAATCCACCAAGGTGGCTGTGCTGTCGATCCGACTATCGAGGATGGCTTTTTTATTGGCTGCTGTCCAACGCTGAGCCACAGGCGCACCTGCTAAATTGATGATTGCATCTACCGTAGCTAGCTCTGTTTCGTTCAACTGACGCTTCGAGGGCTCCCAAGTAGAGTAGCTCAAACCATTGAGGTCACTTGTTTTTGAGGAGCGACTGAGAATCACTACTTCGTGTCCTTTCGCTAAGAGCATTTTGCAAATCTCTTTTCCCAATAATCCCGTTCCCCCGCTGATGGCTACTTTCATGGTTTTTACTTTAAGTGTTGAAGGTAGAACAAAGAAATCAGGAAAGGGTTTAAACTAAGCGCGAATCGCTGGCTTTTTTGTAAATTAAGCCCTCGTTAACCAAAAGCATCATGACCAAATACGGACTATTTCTACTCACGCTCTTTCTCGCTACTTTTCTAAATGCACAAAACCTTTGTGAAGATGGTTTAGCTGCGGGACAATATCCCTGCAACAATGTCAACCTTCTCGCTCATATGGATGTGGCGGCCTTGGGTGGCGGTAACGAAATGAACGACATTTGGGGATGGGTGGATGATGCCTCGGGCAGGGAATTTGCCATTATCGGCAAGCTGAATGGAACGGCTTTCGTTGAAATTACCGATCCACTTAACCCCGTTTTACTGGGGAATTTACCAACGCACACCATCAATTCCATTTGGAGAGACATTAAGGTGTATCAAGATCATGCATATATTGTGAGTGAAGCTGGTGGACACGGAATGCAGGTATTCGATTTAAATCAACTGCTTACCATCACCAATCCTCCGTTAACGTTCAATGAAACCGCACACTACGGCGGTTTTGGGAATGCACACAACATTGTCATCAACCCAGAAGAGGCCATCGCTTATGCGGTAGGTACCAATACTTTTAGTGGTGGACTTCACATCATCGACATCAGTAACCCCAGCAACCCAGTAATCATTGGAGATTATGCAACAGACGGTTATACTCACGATGCTCAGGTGGTTACCTACAACGGTCCGGATGCCTCCTATCAAGGAAAACAAATTGCCTTCAACTGCAATGAAGATGCAGTAACGATAGTGGATGTAGAAGACCCCACAGATACGCAAACAATTAGCGTAACAGGATACCCAGGCTCAGCTTACGCCCACCAAGGTTGGTTGACTGATGATCATCGTTATTTTCTTCAAAACGATGAGTTGGACGAAACCAACAATGGAACCAACACAAGAACCTTCATTTGGGATGTGCAAGACTTAGATAACCCGGTGTTGTTGGGCTTCTATGAATCGGCATTGGCCGCTATCGACCACAATCTGTACAATGATAAAAACCTTTGCTATCAGTCGAATTACCGTGGAGGTTTCCGCATTTTGGACATACAGGATGTGTCCAATGGTAATTTGAGCGAAGTAGCGTTTTTTGACATGTACCCTTCGAGTAACTCCGCTCAATTCAACGGAGCTTGGAGCAGCTACCCTTACTTTCCTTCTGGAGTGATTGCGGTAAGCCACATTGAAGAGGGCTTGTTTCTTTTGCAGGCACAATTCCTTCATGCTAGTGCCACAGAAGATGTGGTTTGTTTTGAAGATGATTATGTGATTGATGTTGAGGTAGAACCGGGTTTTCAAGGTCCGGTAAATTTGAGTGTGACCGGACTCCCTCCAGGTACCAATGCGACTTTTTCGGCCAATAACGTGGGACCGGGAACCTACACGCTTACCCTGAGCAACTTGCCTCAGAGTGGAGGAGACTTTAACCTCGAAATCACCGGTGTTGGGGCGAATTTTACCTATCGAGCACCCATTTCATTCACCGTTTTTGATTGCGTCAACGACGTGTTGGGATGCACCGATCCGGCAGCTGATAATTATGATCCCAATGCGACCATTGACGATGGTTCTTGCGTGTTTCCTTGTTATGATTTCACTTTGGAATTGCTAACAGACAACTACCCTGGGGAAACCACTTGGACGGTAAGCAATGCATCTGGAGAAGTGATTGTCTCCGGAGGTCCTTACGCTCAAACACAAACAGCATACACCGAGAATTTCTGCTTGGAAGCGGGCTGCTACACCTTTGATATTTTTGACAGCTATGGAGACGGAATGCAATTCAACGGAGTTGTAGGGAGTTATGAGTTGCTGAACAGTCAAAACGAAACCTTGGCCTTGATTGTTCCTGGAGGAAATTTCGGCGACAGTGCACAACATGATTTTTGTGCAGAAGCGCCTTCGATTGAAGGCTGTACCAATCCTGCTGCTTGCAACTTTGATCCGCTTGCGAACACCGATGATGGATCCTGTGTTCTTCCAGACGGTTGCACCAACAGTGCGGCCTGTAATTTTGACGTGAACGCTTTGTGCGATGATGGCTCCTGTATTCTGCCCGATGGTTGTACCGATACCAACGCTTGTAATTTCGATCCAGCGGC
>CAZYPV010000018.1:3503-46659 GCA_964649515.1 uncultured Comamonadaceae bacterium
CCAACGCTTGTAATTTCGATCCAGCGGCTACTTGTGATGATGGCTCTTGTGTTCTTCCCGACGGCTGTACCGATGATACTGCTTGCAATTATGATTCAACAGCAAGTTGCGACGACGGTTCTTGTGTGTTTGGGGTTTGTTGTCCTGGAGACTACAACAACGACGGGCTCAGAAATGCAGGCGACCTCCTCGTGATTCTTGGCGATTACGGTTGCCAGAGTGCTTGCGAAGGCGATGTGAATGACGATGGTCCGGTGAACGCGGCAGATGTACTCTTCTTCCTCACCATCTTCGGCGTTCCATGTGATTAAACCGCTTCTTCTTCCTCCAAAAGTTGTTTTTGGTAAAGCTCGTAGTAAGCTCCTTTTTCATTGAGTAGCTCCTCGTGCTTGCCCGATTCAATCACTTCTCCTTGATCCAGCACAATGATTTTATCGGCGTGTTTGATGGAAGAGATTCGATGAGAAATGATCACCGAGGTTTTCCCCTTCATGATGGTTTTGAGGTTGTTCAAGATCACTTCTTCCGTAGCGGTATCCACGGCACTCAAACAATCGTCGAATATGAGAATGTTTGGGTTTTTGATGATGGCTCGAGCAATGGAAATCCGTTGCTTTTGTCCGCCACTCAAATTGATCCCTCGCTCGCCCAAAAGCGTATCATAGCCCTTCGGGAAATCCACAATATTGGCGTGAACATCGGCCATCTTAGCCGCGGTTTCAATGCGCTCCTGGTCGATATCATCCAAACCAAATGCAATGTTGTTCTTAATGCTCTCACTGAACAAAAACACTTCTTGAGGTACGGCTCCAATGGAGGCCCTGAGATCGTATAGATTGACCGATTTCAGTGGTTTTCCATCCACCCGAATTTCTCCTGAAGTTGCTTCAAACTGTCGGGAAATAAGGTTGGCTAAGGTCGTCTTTCCACTTCCTGTTCTTCCAATTACAGCGAGTGTTTCTCCGGGTTGAATGTTGAAACTCACGTCTTTCAATGCTGCAATTTCTGAGTCGGGATAGGTAAATCCTACGCGATCGAAAACAAGTTCACCTTTGATTTCAGTCCTTCCTTCATGTTCGTTGCGAATTTCTGGCGTTTCATCCAAAAACTCATTGATTCTAGCTTGAGAGGCTTCTGCTTTTTGAACCAAACTGGTAACCCACCCCACGGATGCAAAGGGCCATGTGAGCATGTTTACGTAAAATACAAACTGGAAAATTGCCCCCAAATCGAGTGCACCACTGATCACCTTCAAGCCTCCAATATAAATCGTGAGAATGGTGCTGAGTCCAACCAAAAGCACAATGATGGGCATGAACAGCGCTTCAATTTTCACGAGGTTAAGCGCTTTGGCTTTGTAGGTGTCGGATTCTGACTGAAAATTGTTTTTGCTGTATTCCTCACGGTGGTAGGCCTTCAAAACGCGGATTCCCGACATGGTCTCCTGTACCAGCGTGCTCAATTTGCTTTGCTGAAATTGAACGGCGTCAGATCGTTTGTTGATGATGGAACTGACATAGTAAACTCCAAGCGACATGAAAGGGAGGGGGAGAAGGGAGTAGAGGGTCAACTCCAAATCGATGCTCACCATCTCGTAAACCACAAGAATAATCAAGACCGATAAATTCAGGGTGTACATTACTGCCGGACCAAGGTACATCCGTACTTTGCTCACATCTTCACTGATTCGGTTCATCAAATCCCCAGTGTTGTTTCGCTTGTAAAAGCCCAAACTCAATCGCTGATATTGATCGTATATGGCATTTTTGAGGTCGAATTCAATCAAACGAGACATCACAATGATCGTTTGCCGAGTGAAGAAAAGAAAGACCCCTTTGATGAAATAAATGCAGATGTAAATCATGGCCAAAAGGAAGGCCATCAGGATCAAGGCTTGACTCAAGTCATCACCGTTAACGATGTTCTGGGTAATGCCTACATCAATGCCCAAGAGCTTGGAAAACGTCTCCACACTTTCGGGAACAGCGATGGTTTTGTCTTGAAGGAAAGCATCTAAATCAAAGGTCTTACCCTCGTCTTGGGCCATTTGCTTGGCTTCTTCCATGGGCACATAGATCTGATCCCGGGCTTCTTTCAGCATGTTCACTCCATCGCGAATCAACACGGGAGTGTATACGGCCAAAAGGTTGGTGAGCACGATGAAGAATAAACCGAGGAAAATTCTCCATTTGTACTTCCAGAGATAGACGTTAAGACTTTTGAGTGCTTTCAATGCTAAAAATTAAAGTTCCATGTTACCGAGGGCAAAATGGGGAACAAACTTACTTGATATGCCTGAAGTGACAAATCCCCAGAGGCCAATCCTCCGTCGGTACCAAAGTAGATGAAATAAGGGTTCATCCGGTTGTATAAATTATAAATGGAAAAACTCCAGCTCGATTGTACTTTCCGTAGCTTATTCACCACTTCACCTGTGGTTTTGTCTTTGACTTCCTTATACGGACTTGGAACATAGGTGGCCGAAATGTCTGCACGGTGATAAGGTGCCATGCGGTAAGAATTTCGATCTCCGTAATTGAACAAGACATTGTTTTCGACAAAGTAAATGCTTTCAGGTAAGGTGATGGCATTCCCAGTGGCATACACAAATGCGGCTCCAAGGGTCCACTTTTCAGTCAAATCATAACTCATCACGATGCTCAAGTCATGCCGACGATCAAATTTGGCGGGAAAGGGATTGCCCTGATTGATGTCTTCAAATACCCGGTCGGTCTTGCTCCAAGTGTAGCCCACCCATCCGTTCAATCGTCCGGTTTTCTTCTTGAGAAAGAACTCCAATCCATACGATGTTCCATCCCCAAAGGTGAGGTTGTTGTCCACATTCGTGCCTACGTTGTCTTCAGGAGCAATTCCGTCCTTATACTCTACAAGGTTGTCCATGGTTTTGTAATACGCTTCCACAGAGGCTTCATACTGAGCTTCTTTCAGGTCGGTGAAATATCCCAAAGATCCTTGTCGACCAAATTGCGGACGAATGAGCTCAGAACTGGGTAGCCAGATGTCCGTTGGCAATGAAGTTGGGGAGAGACTCGCGAGGTGAATGAATTGATAATTGTGCGTGTACCCTCCTTTGATGGAGGAACGAGAATTGATGCTGTAACGAAAGTTGAATCGGGGCTCCCAACCGTCGTACATTTGAACGAGATCGCCCCGGGTGTACTGAACAACTTCATCGGGTTGAGGTGCAACAATGCTGTTGTCTTCACTAGGGATGTAGCGGGTAAACGGTCCTACTTGTGCAAAGTAAGAGTAGCGCAATCCAGCATTGAACTTCCAACGTTCTCCCACTTCAAATTCATCTTGAATAAAAACGCCCCCTTCATGGCTGTAGTTGATTTCCTCATCGCCCAAATCAAAGTTGGTGTCGCCACTGTTCGCCGTTAATGTGCCCGGTGTGAAAGTGTGAAAAACATAGTCCACTCCTCCGGTGATTTGGTGGTTGATGGACGGGTAGTAGTTGAACATCACCTTACCTCCATAATCCCTAATGCCGCTTTGAAGACTAAAGCTGAAATCTTCCTGCTTCGCTTCAAATGCAAAATTATAGTCTGAAAAAGAGGCCATGGTACTCATGAAAAACTGGTCTGAAAAGAGGTGATTCCATTTCAAAGAAGCAATGGCGTTGCCCCAAGGTATGGCGGTTTCAAATCCTGCGGTCTGACTGCGAAAGCCGAATACATCCTGACCAAAATAACCACTCAAATAAACCTGGTCTTTGTCGGAAAAACGATGACTCAACTTCATGTTCAAGTCATAGAAATAGTACCCCGAACCGTTGAAATTGCTTTCTTCCGAAATAAAAGGCTGCACCAAAAGATCAATGTAGGTTCTTCTGCCGGAAACGATGAAGGAAGACTTGTCTTTGGCAATGGGGCCTTCAGCGGTAAAGCGAGAACTGATTAAACCAATTCCCCCTTCAAATTTATGCTCTTTTCGATTGCCTTCTTTTAGGGTGATGTCCAAAACAGAGGCCACCCTTCCGCCATATTGCGCGGGCATTCCTCCTTTGATGACTTCAATGTTCTTGATGGCGTCGGCATTGAAAACGGAGAAAAATCCGAAAAGGTGAGAGGCGTTGTAAACCGTGGCATTGTCCAAAAGAATCAAGTTTTGATCGGGTCCGCCACCACGAACGTAAAATCCGGAGTTTCCCTCCGTGGCACTTTGGATTCCCGGCAAAAACTGAATGGTTTTCAAGATGTCCACTTCACCCATAAATGCGGGTAATTTTTTAATGGCATCCACCTCCAATTCAACCCGACCAATATCGGTAGACTCCGTGTGGTCGCTCCGTTCGCCAACCACCTCAACTTCCGGACCCAAAAACACGTTGGTTTCCAGTTCAATGTTGATCTTTTGATTGGACTGCAAATCGATGGTTTTGCTCACCTTTTTGTAACCGATAAAGCTGTATTCCAAGGTGTACGTTCCCGACTCCAGGGTCAAAGAATAAAAACCGAAAGCATTGCTGCTCACTCCCTTTTGCAATTCCACCACGTAAATATTGGCGCCAATGATGTGCTCTCCATCGTTTGCATCCCGAATCTCTCCACTGATACTAAATTTTGCATCAGCACTCCCCAATGACAAGAGGGGGAAGAGCAGAGAGAAAATGAAGATCAAAGACAAATTGCGCATCATGCTACAAAGGTATAAATCGCCGAACCCATGTGCCGTTCTTTTAACAAAAAGAAACCTTCTCAGGGGACGCTCGTAAGGGAATGATATAATGACTTAAACATGAAAAACCAGATGCGTACCCTATTTGTTTTCACGCTTTTCCTTTTCTTCATCGGAACCTCGGTGTCTGCCCAAGATTGTCTCGATGCGAAACTGGAAAAGACCAGTCCAGACAAAGCGCGTTACCACCGAAGGCTTGTTCGTGTGAACGACACCCTCTTTTTTGCCGAAGTATTCGATTTAAAGGAGCGTTTGCGTTTCACGGGGAATTACATTTTTAAGGAAGGAAAGCTGAAAGAACAAGGAGAATTTGTTTTTTATTATCCCAATGGAGAAGTCGAATCACGTGGCATGTATCACGATGGTTTCAAAGTAGGTAACTGGGAGCGTTTTGCTGAAAACGGAGCACAGCGTCCAGACAAATATTACCAACCTACACGAAGCAAAGAACTCAATGCAATTTTGAAGGAAGACGAATAGTTTTCGGCAAATGCTTTTTTCGTTCCATTGCAGGGAATACACAATTGCTTGCTTATTTTTAGCGAATGAAATTGCATTTGAGCAAAGGGAGACGCTCCAACACATCATTCATTTCGAGTAACTTATTTTTTCTGGCGGTCCTATTGATCGCCTTTTCTGCTTGCACTCGTCAAAAGGAAGAACTGGGGAAAACAGTGTTTACCTACAACGAAAGCAATGGAATCACCAGTTTAGATCCGGCCTATGCGAGAAATTTAGAGAACATGTGGGCGGTGAATCAGCTCTTCGATGGATTGGTGGAGTTGAACGATGATCTCGAACTGAAGCCGCTCATTGCACATTCTTGGGAGATCGATACAACGGGCAAGCACTATACTTTTCATTTGCGAAAAGATGTCTTTTTTCATCCATCCCATCATTTCAAAACTCCCGATTCAACAAGGGCTGTCGTAGCACAAGATTTCAAATACAGCTTCTCAAGAATTGTAGATGAAC
Source organism: uncultured Comamonadaceae bacterium (assembly GCA_964649515.1). GTDB lineage: Bacteria > Bacteroidota > Bacteroidia > Flavobacteriales_D > Sanyastnellaceae > CALKGK01. The sequence goes on from CAZYPV010000018.1 coordinate 9,180, forward strand.
GCACAGCATCGCCCGGAAAATGGATTTTTAATCATGTCGATTTTGAATACAATGGAGGCTTCGAAGTGTTGAACGACAGCACCCTTTCCATCCACCTCAAAAAACCCTTTTCTCCCTTCCTTTCAATGCTTAGCATGCAGTACTGCAATGTGGTACCTCAAGAAGTTGTGGAAGCAAGCGGCGCTGATTTCCGATCATCAGCCATCGGTACAGGGCCTTTTCAACTTGCTTTTTGGTTAGAAAACGTAGCATTGGTGTTTCATAAAAACCCAGCATTTTGGCAGGTGGATGAAAAAAATCAAGCCCTTCCTTACCTCGATGCCATTAAAATTGAATTTGTTCGAGACATGAGTGCTGAGTTCATGGGGCTCGTGAAAGGGGAATACGATTTCATGTCGGGAATCCATCCCGCCTACAAAGACGAACTCCTCACGGCTCAAGGAGAGCTCAACAAAGAGTTCCAAGACAACATCAAGTTTCAACGGACACCCTTTCTTAAAACCGATTACATTGGCATTTTGGTGGACGAAAATGCTGAACTGATGTTGAATCATCCGCTGCTCAAACCTCAAGTTCGTAGAGCAATGAACATGGCTTTTGACCGAAAACAAATGGTCAGATATCTGAGGAACAATGCGGTAGTCGAAGCCGGACACGGTTTCATTCCAAAAGGACTCCCCGGTTTTGACGACCAAGCGGAATACGGCGTTCACTATGATCTAAAGCGGGCAAAAGAACTGCTGGCAGAAGCCAATCATCCTGAAGGAAAAGGAATTCCAGAGATCAGCATTTCAACCACCTCTGATTACGTGGACTTGTGCGAATACCTCCAACACGCGTGGAAAGAAATTGGATTGAAGGTCCAAATTGACGTCTTGGCCGGCTCTGCACACCGAGAGAAGGTGGCAAAATCGCAGCTCATGCTTTTTCGAAAATCTTGGCTGGCCGATTATCCCGACGCCGAGAACTTTTTGGGATTGTTCTACAGCAAGAATTTTTGTCCGGACGGACCCAATTACACCCATTTCAAGAGTGAGGAATTTGACCAGCTATTTGAAGCCTCAGCACTTCTCGAAGGACAAGAACGTTTTGCAGCTTATCGAAAAATGGACAGCCTTGTGATGAGTTCTTCGCCCATCATCCCTCTGTTTTATGATCAGGTATCGCATTTTTTGTCGAAGGATGTGATTGATTTTCCGACCAATGCCGTCAATATGTTGGACTTGAAACGGGTTCAGAAAAAATAGCTCGTTCACATTTCTTATTTTCGCCACAAAGCCACTACGCCCATGCTTAAAATTGACATGCACACCCACATCATTCCGGAGAAGCTTCCACGTTGGACAGAACAATTTGGATATGGAAACTTCATTCATTTAGAGCACCACCGCCCAGGTTTCGCTCGAATGATGCAGGGCGGAAGGTTTTTTAGAGAAATTGAGCAAAATTGCTGGGATCCCGAATTGCGCATTACCGATTATCAGAAATTTGACACTCAAGTGCAAGTAATTTGTACCATTCCTGTCATGTTTTCTTACGACGCGAAACCCTTGGATGGACTTGAAGTTTCACGCTTTTTGAATGATCACATCGCTGAAATTTGCAACAAATATCCCAAGAATTATGTGGGATTAGGAACCATTCCTATGCAAGATGCCGAACTCGCAGTGCAAGAGTTGGAACGATTGAAAACACTTGGCTTGAAGGGGATACAGATTGGTTCCAACATCAACGATAAGAACCTCAGTGAACCTCAATTCTTTCCCATTTGGGAAGCTTGTGAGCGATTGGATCTCGCCGTGATGATTCACCCCTGGAACATGATGGGAAAAGCACAAATGGAAAAGTACTGGCTTCCGTGGCTTGTGGGAATGCCGGCCGAAACTTCTCGAGCCATTTGTTCTTTGATCTTCGGTGGGGTTTTAGAGAAATTTCCAAAAGTACGATTCAACTTCTCCCATGCTAGCGGGTCGTTTTTAGCAACCATTGGTAGGGTAGAGCATGGCTTCAATTGCAGACCTGATTTGGTAGCTATTGACAATCCTGTGAATCCACGAGAATACCTCGGGAAGTTCTGGACCGATTGCATCACACATGATCCCCGGATGATGGAATATGTGCTCGAAATGCAAGGTTCAAAACGCGTGTGCCTCGGAAGCGATTACCCCTTTCCGCTAGGCGATTTAGAGATCGGACACTTCATCACAGAAATGGGACTTTCAGACGACACCGTTGAAGACATCTTCTGCAATTCAACCCTCGAATGGTTGAACATGAGCAAAGACGAATTCCTCTAAATACACATCTGCCTCGAGACAAATACCTTCAACAGAACAGTAATTGATCCACGCGCAATCGATTCAAAATCGAAAGGGTAAGCGGGTATATTATAGCTACCGATAACCCTAAACAACCTTCGTCAGTGTTTCAACATTAGCACAAGGAACCTCAAGTGGCACATTCAACCAGACTCGATGCTCAGGACATCGATATGGGCATCATTCCGAAGCGGATAAGAGCGATGAGCGAATACGGACAATCCCTCTTTAAAATAAGAATTTCGGGCACTGGCAAAGCTGTTTTTTTTGCCAAAGAAAGATTCGTTGCTGCAACCTTTTTTGAAACTACAATGTCTTATCTTCGACTGAACCAATGTACACTTTAGAGGAACTCATAGAAGGCTGTAAAAAGCAGAGTAGGAAACATCAAGATGCCCTATTCAAGAAGTATGCAAACATGCTGTACGGAGTTGCTTTGAGATACACGAAAAATGGATTTGATGCGGAGGACGTTCTCCAAGAAGGTTGGGTGAAGATTTACAAGCACATCGACTCGTACACCATCAACAATTCATTCGAAGGTTGGATCAGAAGGATTATGGTGAACACTGCCATTACGCATTATAGAAAGAATTTAAAACACGCTTATCACCACGATATTGAGGACGTTCCTCAAGCGCGGACCTCAGACGCTCCTTTTGGAGTGGACGAATACACGAAGGAAGAACTGATGACCACCATTAATAATTTACCGGATGGATATCGAATCGTCTTCAACATGTATGTCATCGAGGGATACAAGCACAAAGAAATTGCAGAGGAATTGAACATTGATATCAACACGTCGAAGTCCCAATTGTCGAGAGCAAAAAAATATTTACAACGAGAGTTGAACGAACTGAGTAAGATAAACTTGTGAGCATGAAACGTCACGACGACCCATTTTTTAATCATTTTCAGGATGCCTTTGCAAACCATGAGGTTCAGGCACCTGCAGGTACTTTAGCAGCCGTTCATCGAAAGATGAAAAAAGGAGGTTTTTGGTACTTCTCTTGGACCAGCTTGAATGTGTATACCTTAGTGGCATTGCTCAGCGCAGGTTTGGCATTCACGATCATCCAACAAGACGATGAGTCTGCAGGAAAAGTTCATGCCCAAAAGAAAAAGGATCTTTCATTGGTGGCTTTAGAGAAAACCCAAATGACTTTGAATCGCACCCAAATGGATGAGGTATTGGTGGCCGAAGGCGCAAGTGAGGAAATTAATACAAAAAGCAGTGGCGCACGGGTCCAGCGTTCATTAGCAGCGGGCGAGAACACGATTTTGCCCGCCAGAGCACCGCGTGTGAACAGGGCGAATGTGGAACGTTTGAAAGAACGTCACGAACGCATTTTGGACAAAGATCTGAAGCACGATTATGAGGCAAAACTTCTTGAAGAGGCGGAGCAACAAGCTCAAAATGAAGAAAAGGTGAACGCTCCTGTGGACAATGTACTGAACGCAGCAGAAATCTTGAAGAAAGCCCAATCGGGTGCTCAAGAAACAGGAATTGTTCTAAAATCGAAAACTAAAAGCAAGTAAGTCCGAAAATTCTTTGAGATTGACCTACTTTTAGGGTCCAGCAAGAATGACAATAAGCGATATCAAATATGTTTGGAGCAAAGCATTTCTTAGTGCTTTGCTTCTTTGCTTTTGTACCCCTGCAATAGCAAAGGGGGGGGCTGATACCATCATTATTGACCAAACCACACTTATTGTCCAGCGCCTGGTAGAGGTGGATAGTTTAAACGCATCAGAACCCGAACCTGAGCCTTCCGCCTGGCAGAAATTGAATAAGGGAATTGGAGTATTCACTGAGATCGGCCTTACGAGATCCAGTCTCTTTTCAAGTCAAGAAGAAAGCATCCATGCATTAACAGGAAATGCGGTTCGTTCTGGAATGATGGCCGGTTTAGGTATTCGGACTGAAGTAGAGCTGAGGAAGGATTGGTGGTTGTTTTCGGGAATCCACTTCAATCGATCAAGCTACCGGAATACCCACTTCGATCAAAATACCTTGGCCGATAGCCTCGCTTTTTTTGAAAGTTTTGAGTCTGACCAACTCAGTCAAATTCTGCAACTCAGGTATGAAATTGGTGGGATGAGCGTGGTAGAAAACGATACCCTCGATTTGAACCTGCAGCGCGACGATTTCATCATGCAATCCATTCACATTCCTTTGGGTTTTCGCTACCAAAGACCTTATTTCAGTAGGAAAACCAACTGGACTTGGGACATTGGCTTGGCTTTGGTTTATGGACATCAACTCACCTTCCAAAAAGAACGTGTTCAATTCATAGCAGCCCCCAAGAACGTGCGCGAAATACAAGTGGAGGATTACAGTGTGAAACGCCACTGGCTCAATGGTCAAATTCAGTTCGGAGCCATCAAACGAACATCGAACGATCATCTCGCCTTGAGTTTCCGTTACGTGGGTGAAACGCCTACTGTTTTGATCGACGATCCGCAAATGAATTTTTCGCTCAATGCTTGGTCGTCCCGCCTTCAATTTGGTCTTAACATATTTTTGTAAGCCACCAGCACAACAATTGCCCCCCCTCAGCCGTCTTATATATGAGAGTTTAGTTAGATTCTTTCAGTAGGAACCCTGCAAGGAACCGAATTAAGAATATTAATTAGTTGTTTTGGTTAAGGTAGAAAGGGATGCAACGGCGTCCCTTTCTTATTTTTGGATGAACCCTTTTTGTATTTAAACCATGCTCCAACCATCATCATCATGCCTCGCGTTTAAACTCCTTCCTTTGTAAAATCCTGAAGCACAATTTTTGTGGATTTCTACCGCAGAAATGCTTGTGAATCAGCATGAAATTGTTATTTTTACTTCATGAGTTTCAAGACACTAACAAGCCTTGCCTTAATTGCGTTTTTCTTTTCGGCAGAAGCCAATGCCCAAGTGAGCAATGGTGGTTTTGAAAGCTGCTCAGCCCTGCCCAATACAACGGGCCAATGGAATTTGGTAGATGCATGGTCCAATGCAGGATCAACAGACGCTAGTCCAGACTACTACCACCATCAAGGATCCTTAGGAGGAGATCTTCCAGAAACTCCGCTGGCCATTGTAGAAGCAAAGGAAGGAAATGCCGTCATGGGGTTTGTTGCAACGGGTGTCAAAGGAACCAACTACCGAGAATACATTGTGAACGAACTCACGAGTCCGCTCATTCCAGGAGAAAAATACCAACTCAGCTTTTTCATCACCAATGGCGAACGCACTTCGGTTTCTACAGCCGGCCTCGCTTGCAGTGATCTTGGAGTGTATTTTTCCACTTCGGCGCCACAACAATCAGGTACTGCGCCCTTGCAACACACTCCTGATTTTGTGAAACAAAACGTGGTTTATGACCGCAATTGGACTTCCATCTCCTTCGCTTTCGTTGCCAACGAAGCTTATACCCACTTCACGTTTGGTGTGTTTGGTGATGATGCGGACAAGACCATCCAAAATATGGAAGGCGCTGCACCGTCTTTGGCCTACTATTTTGTGGACGAGTTCGAAATTACGGAGTTGGATGATGGGTTTGTTTCCGATAGCGATTCGAAGAACGATCCCAAAGAAGAGCCAAGCAACGAATTTACTGAAGTGATCGACTTCTTCATTCCCAATGCCTTCACTCCCAACGGTGATGGAGACAATGATGTCTTTCTACCCATCAGTTCAGTGATTGACGAGTTCACCCTGAAGATCTTCAATAAATGGGGGCAATTGATCTATGAAACTAGTGATGTGAAAAGCGGTTGGGACGGACATTGCAAGGCGGGCAAATATGCCAATGTGGACACTTACGTTTGGGAAATCAGCTACATTGATCCCGACGGAGAACAAGAAGATCAAGTCAACACCTTCACAGGAACCGTTAATCTTATTAAATAGATCCCCCATTCCAGGAGAAGTAGCTAATTTCGCTGCATGGAAATGACGCAACTTCAGCACCACGAGATCGGTATTCTCCCGCAAATCATTTTGGACTATTTGAATGCCAAAAAGGAATTAACTCCTTTTGTTGACGACTTTCCGCAAAAAGTAAACTGGCAAGAAAAGGCCCAGCTTCGTGGGTTTCCCAGGGAGCATCGCCAGGTGCTGCACAATACCCTGATTGAACAATACTCCGCTCACGATCGACTCAGTTCTTATCGAAAAAAAAACATCGACCTCTTATTGGAAGAGGATGTTTTTACCGTGTGTACCGGACATCAATTGAACCTCTTCACTGGGCCCGCTTTCTTCTTCTACAAAGTCATTTCCACCATCAAATTAGCGCAACACCTTGAAGCAGAACACGGAGTAAAAGTGCTTCCCGTTTTTTGGATGGCCAGTGAAGACCACGATTGGGATGAGGTGAATCATACTCATTTGTTCAGACAAAAAATTCAGTGGGAAAAAGAAGCTCATGGTGCTGTTGGAATGCTCGATTTGGAAGGGATTGATCTCCTTTTTGAAGAACTGTGCGAAGTCTTGAAATGGGGCGAAGGACACTTGATGCGAGAGCAATACTCCAGTTGGAAGTCGGGAAGTTCCAGTTTGGCCAATTTTCATTTCAAGATGGTGGATGATCTCTTTGCTTCAGATGAGTTGATTGTCCTTGAACCCAATCATCAGAGCTTGAAACAGCTTTTCGTCCCCGCCATGCTGAAAGAAATCAAAGAACAAGCTGCATTTGATTTGGTACAAAAAAGCAGTAGAGCATTGATTGATCTCGGCTATTCTGCTCAAGTCCACCCCCGGAAAATCAATCTGTTCTATTTGACTGCTTCAAGCAGAAAAAGAATTGAAATGGACGAGCAAGGCGGCTTTTTTGAAACGGATGGCGAGAAAAGATGGTCGGCCCAAGAAATAGAAGAAGAACTACAAAACCACCCTGAACGCTTCAGTCCGAACGTGGTACTTCGTCCGCTGTACCAAGAACTCATTCTGCCCAATTTGGCCTACATTGGAGGACCGGGGGAGTTGTCCTATTGGATGCAGTTGAAAGGTGTTTTCGAACATCATGAACTCCCTTTTCCTCAATTGATTTTGAGGAACATGGTCTTGATAATGAACGTTGCTGCCAAGTCAAAATTAGCGAAACTTGATATTGAACTCTCCGACCTTTTTGAGAACCAAGAAGCATTCATCGCTCGATGGTCTGACAAAAAAGGAGAGGTGAGTTTGTCCGAAGCTGAGAAGGAACTCGAAAACCTGTTCGAAGACATTTTACAGAAGGCTTTGAGTATTGATCCCAATTTGGAGGGAACAGTGGCTGCGGCTTTACAAAGACAGAAAAAGGAACTTCAGGGATTGGAGAAACGCTTCCGGAAAGCCATCAAGCAACAGGAGCAGATCAGTATACGACAAATTGAAGGCCTTTTCGAAGCAGCTTTTCCCCATGGAACCTTCCAAGAACGTCAACAAAACTTTTTGGCCTTGAATGAAATGGCAGGAGGGGAGTTGAAGCAAAAACTGATGGCTGAACTTCCCGTTTTGGAACCCTTGGTGAGTGTTGTTTTTGTGTAGCGTAAAATGAATTACACGATAGTGTTTTTTTTACACTTAGTCTGATTATATTGCATCTCCTTACCATCATTACTTAAAAGTTAGCCATGAAAGCACTCCACTCCATCAAAGATCAGAACGGTTTAGAAGCATCGCCCATTTTGCCTGCCGAGGTGAAAAACTACCTCATTGACATCGATGGAACCATCACGGAAGACGTACCCAACGAGCAGCCCGAGCGAATGGCTACTTGTATGCCTTTCCCCGACGCATTAGAAACCTTGAACAAGTGGTATGAGGAAGGACACATCATCACGTTTTTTACCAGCAGAACGGAAGAACATCGTGAGGTAACCACGGCTTGGTTAAAGCAACACGGATTTCTGTACCACGGCCTCTTGATGGGGAAACCAAGAGGTGGGAATTATCATTGGATCGACAATCACCTCGTAAAAGCCACGCGCTACAATGGAAAGTTTACGGATTTGGTGAAGGTGAAAAAGGAAATTGAAGTCTTCAAAAGATAGTTGTTTGAAATCCCACTTCAAGCAGAAAAGGCTCGTCCAATCCCCCTGGCGCACAACTAAACGCAAGTGCTTTTGTTTATCATTGCACAATGATGGAAAATCAGAACAATCGAGGATGTTTTTTGACCCTTTGCTGCGTATTGTTGTGCACACTCACCTTCGCCCAGAACAGCAAGGTGGTCTTTCGCGGAGTAGTCAAAGACAAGGCCAGTGAAGCGCCAATTCCCTATGCCACGGTGGTACTTAAATCCCTCAGTACCGGGGCAACATTGGAGGGAACAACGACCAATGATGAGGGCCGGTTTTTATTGAACTCTGACTCCCTCAATACTTCGCTTCACATCATGTTCATTGGCTACAAAGAACAGGTTTTTAAGGAATTCTTGGTGGAGGATGGAATGGTTCGTTTGGGACAAGTATTCTTAGAATCCAACACGGAAATGTTGGAAGCGGCAGAAATCGAAGGAGAAAAATCGGTCTTGGAATTCAAACTAGACAAAAGGGTTTTTAACGTAGGAAAAGACATCAGTAGCTCGGGTTCGAGTGCTTTGGAGGTATTGAACAACGTGCCTTCGGTGAACGTGGATATTGAAGGAGGGGTGACTCTGAGAGGAAATTCGGGAGTTCAAATTCTCATCAATGGAAAGCCATCCGTGCTCACTGATGAAGGTTCAAATGCACTGGGGAGTATTAGTGCAGACCAAATTGAAAGTGTGGAGGTCATTACCAATCCGGGGTCCAATTACCAAGCAGAAGGAACGGGTGGAATCATCAATATAGTGATGAAAAAGGATGTGAAAAAAGGCACCAACGGGTCCATTTCAGTGAATACAGGAATACCCGGCAATCACAGCATTGGGCTTAGCTTGAATCAACGCACTGAGAAATTCAATTTTTTCACTCAGCTAGGAGCCGGATATCGCTCTTTACCGCGCTTCAACGAAAGCATCAACCTGAACCGCTTGGATGGAACGGAAATTCGAAGTGAAGGAACGGAATTTCGAAACGAAATGTTCTACAATGCTACGATTGGCGCAGATTATTATTTGAACGACCTCAATGTCATTACCCTGAGCGGAAGTTTCGCTTTTGAACAGGAAGATCAGCCTTCAGAAACCGAATTCTACACTTTTACCGATGGGGTTTTACAAGACGCTTGGAGGAGAGAAGAAGAAACGGAGGCGAGCAACCCCAAGTATCAGTACGATTTGCAATACAAAAGGGAGTTCAAAGACAATGAAGACCACACCTTAATGTTCAGCACTTTGGGTAGGTTTTTTGGTAAAGATTTATCTTCAGTGTTCACGGAAACAGCTATTGTGGGTGGTGATGACCGACCACAGCAGCTTACAGAAACCAACTTTTATCAACGAGATTACACCTTCAAATTGGATTATGCTAAACCCTTTGGGAAGAAGTTGAGTGCAGAAACGGGGGCGCTGTATGAATACAATGATGTAGGAAACGAATTTGCGGTGTTTAATGAGGCTGAAGATGGAAGTTTCTTACCGGACTTAGGATTCACCAATTCTTTCCAATTCGATCAAAAAGTATTGGGGGTGTATGCCACAGTGGCCTATGAACTCGAGAAATGGGGTGTGAAAGCCGGGTTGCGAAGTGAGACAACGGACTTGGAAACCTTGCTGGAAACCACAGGAGAGGAGAATAACCAGAACTACACCAACTTATTTCCATCATTTCACACCTCATACAAATTTTCAAAGCTGTTCTCGATGCAAGCGGGGTATTCACGGAGGATTTACCGACCACGATTGTGGGACCTCAACCCCTTTTTCAACATTCGAAACAATTTCAATATCCGACAAGGAAATCCAGAGCTTCAGCCAGAATTTGCCGATTCTTATGAAATCACAGCCATTGCGGTGTTCGAAAAAGTGTCCATCAACTCAAGCATCTATCACCTCTACACCACAAATGTAAGTGAGCGCGTTTCGCAGTTTGTGGACAACGTCAGCATTACCATGCCCATGAACATTGGAAGCAATCGAAAAACAGGTTTTGAGTTGAACGGAAAATATACGCCAATGAAAAAGTTAGTGTTCAATGGAGATTTGAATATTGGCGTTTTCAATAGAAAAGGAGAATTCGAGAATCAAGATTTCTCTTTTCGAGGAGATCAATGGTCGAGCAGAATCACCGCTAAATGGAAAATGAAAGGTCAGCTTGATCTGGAAGTTAGTGGAGATTATAATTCCAGAGTCAAAAATGTACAGGGAGTTCAAAGCGGCTTTGCATCAATGGACCTTGGCCTAAGAAAGAAGTTTTGGAAGGGAAAACTCATCATGAACCTGTCAGTAAGAGATGTTTTTGCGAGTAGAATTCGTGAGAACTTTATCGATCAAAACGACTTCTACTTGTACAGCTTCAGCAGGCGAGGGCGCTTCGTTACTTTCAGTGCAAGTTATAGCATTGGAAAAGGGGAGGCCATGCAGTACTCTGGCCGACGCCGATAAAATAAGGTCAATAAAAAAACAGGTGCTCCGAAGAACACCTGTTTTTGATTCATATCAGTTCGTATTTGTCTTTGTGTTTTTACTGCTTGATGATCATTTTCGAAACTTGCTGATCACCTTGCGCAATAGAAATGAAGTAGTTCCCAGCACTCCAGTCGCTTGCTTCCATGGAGAAGTTCATTTGTTCTGCACTTGGAGTGAATTGTTCTCTTTGAATCATTTGTCCCATCATGTTCATCACACGCATTTCTGCCACTTGGTCAACTTCCAAATTGCCAACGCTAATCACGAGTTGAGAAACGAATGGGTTTGGTGCTGCGCTTAACTCGATCTCAAGACCGAAGAGATCTTCCAAGTCCACATCGCTGATTGGATTTCCGTAAACGCAGTTGCCATCATCAACATTGGCTAGAGGATTAAAGTTGATTGCTTCAGGATCCATACATCCGGCAATACCACAATCGCTGTTGATTCCAATCAGGTCGATTCCACTTTGACCGTAAAGCAAAGTTCCCTCAGCATACAAACCGTTGTCATCGTAGATCATGTAATACGCTCCATTCCATCCGTCACCCCAGTCGTCTGACATGGTGAGGGTATAGCAGCCGTCCATCAAACATACATTTTGAAGGGAAGTGCTGTAGCTGTCGTAGTTTCCTCCAATCGCTACGGTATTGCTGTCAGCGTCCATCAAGTTCCAAGATATTTCTTGTCCCCATTGCTGTGTCGCAATGAAGATGCTGACAGTATTGGCCCCAATGGAATCGCATTGAGAAGTGATGTCATATTCACAAGAACCATCATCTACAGTGGCAAAAGCATTGAAGTTATCAGCAAAGACATCCGTACATCCGAAGATGATTTCCTCATAGATGCAAGAACCGTCTTCAATGTTCGCTTCTGCATTGTAGTTCAACGCTTCTGGATCGGTACAACCTGCGATATCCTCATTGTACAAACAGCTTCCATCATCAATCGTCGCAAAAGGGTTGTAGTTGCTGGCATTCGGGTCTGTACAACCAAAAGAACCTCCGCATGACACCATAATGATGATGGGTTCAATATTATTGGAGCTTTCACACGAAATGGAGCCGTCAGGTATGATTTCGAAGGTAAGTGGTCCTCCAGAACTGGCCACCTGCAATCCACTCAACTGTCCGTCAGTACTGAACAACAGCGGACTGTTTGAATTTTCACCATCATAGAAATAAATAAAATCAAAGTTATTCTCCATTGCACCACTGAGGAACGTCAAGTTCACCACACCACCTTCTTCATTTGGGTAGAAGGTTTGGCTGATGGCCTGTGAGTTTCCGTAGCAGTAAGTCAACAAGGCTCCGTCGTCACAACCATAGATGCAAGAATTATCATCTACCGTGGCTTCAGGGTTGTAGTTGGAGGCGTTTTCATCCGTACATCCAAGCACGTAAACATCTCCGCACGTTTCTCCTGTGCTGGAATTAAAGTTCACGATTTGGGTTGATGAGAAGTTGTCTAATGTTCCTGTGTAGAGGGTAGTATTTCCGCTTTCAACCCAGAAATATCCATTGTACCAACCATTTTCTCCCGCAAGATTGAACATGTGTGCACTGATGCATTCATCCTCAGGCAAGCAAATGTCAAAATACATGATGGCACCATTGCCCAAAGCCGGTGATACAAAAATGCTTGAATCGGAAGGAGAAGTGAGGTTGAGGCCCACGTTATCTCCATTCGAGAAGGTGCAGATGTAAAGCGTTGCAGGAATTCCTTCACATTCTTCGTAGATGCAAGAGTAATCTTCTATTGTAGCCTCAGGGTTGTAGTTCAATGCCTCCGGGTTAGTACATCCATAAACATCGTACTCACAATCTTCACTATTGGTTCCTCCAGGAATGTAGTTGCTCGCGTTGGGATCACCGCAGCCGTTGAGATTTCCACAAAGCACTGCCAAGGTGATGGGGTCAAAATCAGAGTTCTGGCAATCAAAAACGCCGTCCACAACGAAGGCAACACTTAAGCTGGAACCACTACTTTCATAGGCTAAACCTGTAATATCACCATCAATCACATCAATGAGGGGTGCGCTGGTGTCCGAACCATCGTGGATGTGCAACCAATCCCATCCTTCTTCAATATAACCACTCAAGAAAGCAATGCTCACTCCTTCACCTGGGCTTGTTTCGCTAATGGTCCACACATAGTTCAAGTTATTCTCGTAGCAATACGTCACCACTTGAGGAGCGTCCGAGCAAGCATAAACACAGCTTCCATCATCTTCAATTGCAGCTTCGTCGTAGTTGAAAGCTTCTGGATCCATGCACCCAAGTATTTCAGTTGTATTTCCACACGAGCCGTCAAGAGAGAAGATTTGCTCTTCATAGATGTAATCCTCATTCAAGGTTTCGTTTATGATTTGAACACCGTCTACATTGATCCAGAAGTATCCTCCGTACCATCCGCCTTCTTGGGCGTTATTGGCCATTTCAACATAAATACACCCATCTTCTGGAAGGCAAATGTCGATGGTGCTGATGAGTCCACTTGGATGCGAATCCTCAGAATAAATAATGGTAGAATCAGCGGCATAGATGTTCAAACTAACATTTTGTCCGTTGGAAAAGGTGCAAACATAAAGCTGAGCGGTAACTCCTGCACAGTCTGTATTTTCGTACTCACAAGACCCGTCATTAAAGGTGGCTTCAGGGTTGTAGTTGATGGCGTTTGGATCCAAGCAACCGCCAATTTGTGGGTAAAGACAACTCCCGTCGTCAAAATTCGCTTCAGGGTTGTAGTTTTCAGCATTGGGATCAGTACATCCAACAATGAACAAGGTTTCACAATCCTCATTGTTCACCCCGAAGCTAACGGTTCCAGCAGCACTATTTCCTTCCAAAGAAGCAATCAACAAGACTTGATCATCGCTCACGATGGTCGCAATGGCGCCGTTCCATCCGTCGCCAAAAGTGTCGTACATATTAAAGTTATAGCAACCGTCTTCCAAACAGATTTCCTCCGTGTAGCCCGTGTTGCTTTGATAGTTCGCGCCAGATGCAAGGGTATCTCCATCTAAATTGGTGATGTCCCAAGAAATTTCATTCCCCCAAGATTCCGTTCCTAAGGCAAATAGAAGTGAATTTCCATCACAAGGCTCATCCACGATTTCATATTCACAGCTACCGTCATCCTGAGTAGCAATAGGATTGAAGTTGAGCGCGGTTTCATCAGTACATCCCCAAACGGTAGGATAGAAACAAGATCCGTCATCTTCAATCGCATTGGGGTTATAATTCACTGCCTCAGGGTCAGTACAGCCCAGTACAGGCGAGGAAGCACATTCGTCGGTGTTAATTCCAAAGGTGTATGCTTGTCCATTGCCAGTAGGAAGGTCTGCAATCACAAATATTCCGCCAAGATCGTTCAAGATGGTGACCACGCCGCCGTTCCATCCATCACCGAAATAATCAACGGCGTTCAAGGTGTAGCATCCGTCTTCAAGGCAAAGATTAAAGGTGTAAGCGGTGTTGTTGTCAAAAGCAGCCCCAACAAAAAGGGTGTCGCCTTCTTCGTTAACAAGGTCAAAATAAATTTCAGAGGCCCACTGGTCGGTAGCTACAACCAAAAGTACTTCGGTGCCTTCACATTCGATTTCTTGGGCGAAAGCGCGTTGGTTTAGGGTGAAAGAGCACAGGAGTGTCAGCGCCCAAAGGAGTATTGTATTTTTCATGCGATGGAAGGTTTAATTGTTGTCGTAGTAGAAGACTCAATTGATCTTCAGAAAGTTGCATGAAACTACAACAATTATTTCTAATTGGAAATGACACCGCTCCCCATAAGGGTTTCACCGTCATACCAAACCACAAATTGTCCGGCAGCAACACCTTTTTGTTCTTCAACAAAATCAAAAAAGAGTCCGTCTTCCGACATTCTGACCTTCGCAGGAGACAATTTTTGACGGTAGCGAATGCGAACTTCATAAGTTCTTTCTTCTCCTATGGACATCTCGTTGATAGGATCAACCCAGTGGATTTCGTGCGGTGCGACCATCAGTTTTGATCGATTGAGCGCCCAGTGATGTTCGCCTTCGCCCACATAAATGATGTTGGTTTCCACGTCGGTTCCAAGCACAAAGAGCGGTTCTTTTCTCCCGCCAACGTTGAGTCCGCGGCGCTGACCAACAGTAAAATAATGTGCTCCAGGGTGTTCTCCCAATTTTTCAGAATCGATCAAGGAAAAGTCGGCCTCGCGATACGGATTGGCCTGCACGATCTCAGATTGGTCTTTTTGGTCGATCAATCGTATCTCCCCGGTTTTGGGCTTTAATTGTTGTTGGAGGAAGGTGGGAAGTTTCACTTTTCCAATGAAACATAGTCCCTGACTGTCTTTTTTGTCTGCCGTTACAAATCCTGCTTCTGCGGCAATTTTTCGAACTTCAGGCTTGCTCAATTCACCAATGGGGAATAGTGCTCTGGAGAGTTGGGATTGGTTGAGCTGACACAAAAAGTAGCTTTGGTCTTTGTTGTTATCAATGCCCGCGAGAAGCTCATAGTGCTTTTTCCCATCGGCATCTTCGCTCACGTTCTTTCTGCAATAATGGCCAGTAGCCACAAAATCAGCATTCAATTCCAAAGCAGCTTTCAGAAAGAGGTCAAACTTGATTTCACGATTGCACAAAACATCCGGATTGGGCGTTCTTCCCTCTTGATATTCCTTAAACATGTAATCTACAATGCGCTCTTTGTAGTCGATGCTCAGGTCCATCACTTGAAACGGTATGCCGAGATGTTCTGCAACAAGCATGGCGTCGTTGGAATCATCGATCCACGGACATTCGTCATCAATGATCACCGATTCGTCGTGCCAATTCCTCATGAAAATGGCAATCACTTCGTAACCTTGTTCCTTTAATAGGTAAGCCGCTACCGAAGAATCTACTCCTCCAGACAAGCCAATGACAACTCGTTTCATGCTGCAAAGATACGTTTTTCACTCTGCTTGAGACCTGATGTCTTGGCATTTCCGTCCTGTCATTCTACTTAAAAAAAGTTGGGGTGAAAAGGGTTGTGATGGGTGAGTGGATTGGATTTTTGCTGATGAAATACATGAAGTTTGTCGGTAGATTCCTACAAGTACTTGGGCTGAAAAGCTGACATTTCATGGTGCTTTTCCTGCCTAATTTGCTTTACCTATTTACCAAAACCATGGAATATGTGAGAAGTGTGTTGCTGATTGATGATAATCCAAGTTGTAATTTCATTATGAGTGAGTTCATCAAGTTGGCCGACCCGAATATTGAGGTGTTTGCTGCAGACAGTGTTGAGGATGCTATGGACATTTTGGCTGATCTTCCGAGTTGTCCGGAAGTCATTTACGTCGATGTCAACATGCCTGTGCTCAACGGTTTTGATTTTATCGAACGCTATGAGCAAGCCTATTTGCTTCAAAACCCAAACTCTAAAATTTTCATGCTCAGTTCTTCACTAAGAGAGGAAGACAAGGTAAGAGCGATGGGGCATTCCTGCGTTAAGGACTTTGTTTCCAAAAACGATATTGACAGCTTTTTGCAGAATACCTTGCTTAGAGGTGTTGCTTAGTTCTGATTATCAGCGCCTTGAATGAAGGAGATCTCCACATTCAAAAAAAATCACTTAATTCGTCATAATAACGGGCAACCCTTCAAAAGAAGGTGCGTCTATCTAAACAAGTGTTCGCATGCCAGAGTCGGATTTGAGAAATCTAATCAATGGATGCGTTCGTGGAAAAAGGAAGTCTCAAGAGGAACTCTTCAAACGCTATTACAGCAAAATGATGATCGTTTCTTTGAGGTACACTAAGAACGCGGACGAGGCTGCGGATATTTTGCAAGATGGGTTTTTGAAAGTGTTTGCTAAATTAGAGGCGTACAATTACGAAGGCTCATTTGAAGGTTGGATCAGAAGAATCATTGCCAATACCGCAATCGACCATCTGAGAAAACGAAAAAATGATTTTGTACTGCTTCAGGAAGATCAATCCCTAGAAGATTTCGCCGATAGGGCGGAAGAAGAGGAAGAAGAACCAGAAGTAGAATTTAAACCAAACCAAGTACTTGCAGCAATGCACGAACTTTCGCCAGCGTACAGGACGATTTTCAACCTTTATGTGTTTGAAAACCTAACGCACAAAGAGATTGCCGACCAACTGAACATCAGTGTTGGGACGTCCAAATCGAATTTGGCCAAAGCGAAAAGAAACTTGGCGAAGTTGCTCAGAAACGGAACATACTGACTTAATGGCGAAGCATTTAAGTACATTCGAAAATAAGGTAAAAGAAAGCGTTAACCAGCTCTCAGCCGAATATGATGCACAAGCATGGAGTCGTCTCGAAAAACAACTCCCAAAAAGTGCAAGTAGTCACCTAGCTAACCTTGTTGCAGCAGCAGCTTTCGTAGCAGTGATGCTCGGTGGGGCGGCTGTATGGTACTACACCAGTGATGCTTCGGCCAGTGCAGGAGCGCTCTCCGGTAATTCACGCAAAGAGTTAGATGACAATTATTTCCAAGTAGTTGAAGCAAAGAAAGAGTTGGTGGCTTTGCATGTTGATCAATCGACAAATGCGGCCAACGAAGAAGCTGTTATCAATGCGAATGAAGATTCAGCCTTGCTCGCCCAAACTCTAGACAACAACTCCAAAGAAGTTCAAACATCAGAACCCGATGCACGTGCAGATGATCAAACGAACGACCTCGAAGAAAACCTCGACGCTATAGAAGAAAAGTTGCTTTCCAGAAAAGAAGATGGTTTGGCTTTCAAACCGAGTGTGCGCTCTGCATGTGAAGGTTCGGCAGTTGAATTTAATTTATTCACTGAAGGCAATGATGGAAACTACCTTTGGAACTTCGGTGATGGTAATTTCTCCAATGAAGTAAATCCTGTGCATACTTACATGAAACAGGGGGTTTATGACATCACCCTTTCTGTAACAGGAAAAGAAGATGGACAAATTCGTACAAAAACCATTGAAAATCTCATTGTCATCAACCCAACACCAGAGGCGTCTTTCGATTGGGAATTCTTAGAAAACCCGAACGAAAAGCCAACCATTAAGGTCTTCAACCAAAGCGAATTTGCCGATCAGTGCGAATGGTTGGTAGATGATTCCATCGCGAGCGAAGAAATTAACCCGAGCATTGCTTTCAAAAACAAAGGAGAACATACGGTGCGATTAACCGTTTCGAATAAGTTCGGTTGTTCCGACACAAAGTACAGCTATGTGAATGTGGACAAAGATTACAAACTTTTGGCCCGTGAGCAGATCTCTCCAAATGGCGATGGCAAGTACGATAGCTTTATGCCCGAAGCCCTAAAAGATGGAAGTCGTTCCTTCAAGTTGTCAGTGTACAACGGGCAAGAAGTAATCTACGAAACAAGAGATGCCGCTCAACCGTGGGATGGAACAATCCCTGGAAATATTACCGCAAAAGTGGGCGACAAATTCCCGTGGATTGTGATCCTCTACAACAAAAAAGGAGAAGAAGAATATTACAGTGGAACCATTACGATAATACCTTAACCAAAACTTCCTAATAACCACTGTGAAAGGCCCGAGCGTTGTTCTTGGGCCTTTTTTGTATTTTTGTGCAACTGAAAGTCACATCCTTGTGGCAAAGCTTAGACTATGAATGAGGTGAAGTGGTTTCGAAACGTCCCACCATTAGCGATTACTCTGCTGTGCGCTTTGCTCGGTTTTTTGGCGAACGCTACAACCATCACCAGTCCTACACTTGATTGTGCATCATGCTCAGGAGAAGCTTTATTTACAAGTGATTTGATAGGAGATGTACTCTATGAGTGGTACGATAGCAACGGCGTCTTGATCTCCGCAGAAAACAACGCCTCGGGAAGCAGTTCCATCAACAATCTCTGTGTAGGAACCTATCAAGTTCAAGCCACCAACGGCATCGATACGGCGTTTGAGTGGTTCACGATAACTACCACCAATGCGTCTCTCCCAGAAGTAATTCAACACAACAATTGCAATAGCGGACCGGCGATCAATCTTAGCGGACTCTTTGGCGGAACTTTGCCACCGGGCGGACAATGGTTGAATCCGCTGGGAATGAACATTCCATCGGGCACTGTTGCCCCGCTTACCGCCCAAAGTGGGTTGTACATATATGAATTCAATGCAGACGGATGCCTTCAGTATACAGGCGTTGATTTGAACGTGGTGGAGAATGCAAATCCCGGTTTGTCGGAGACCTATTTAATTTGCGAAACCTATGAACCCTTTGAGCTGAATGAGCAATTGGACGGGGCTGATTTTGGAGGTGAATGGTTCGATCCAAATCAAAATCCTTTTCCCGGTTTGTACACGCCCACAGTTGATGAGCCCGGAACCTATGTTTACCGCATCGATACTGTTGAATTTTGCCCAGCGGTGTTCAGTACACTAACCATCCTCGAAAACACCTTGGCCGATATCGGTACGGACAACTCCCTTTTTGTCTGCCCTGGCGCGGTTCAAGTTGCCCTTTTTGATTATCTCGGGGGAACTCCTGATGCGGGCGGACAATGGTACAACACCAACAATCAGACCTTTGACGGGATGTTTGATCCTTCCACCATGCCCGAAGGGGAATACCGTTACCGCATCCTCGGAGCAGTGCCTTGCCCCAATCAAGAATCTTCGGTTTTTGTGGAGTTTACTGATGGAATAAGTGCTGGAGAAGGGGTGGATTACAGCGCGTGCATCAACACACCTGCCACATTAGACCTTGAAACCCTTTTAGAAGGAAACCCAACCTTAGGCGGACAATGGATGGCTCCTGATGGAACTCCCATTTCCAATTTGCTGGATGCTGCTCCTGAATGGAATGGGACTTATACTTACGTTGTTTCTGCCGTGGGATGCAATGATGAAAGCACTACTTCCGATGTGTTTTTTGAACTTCCCTTAAACGCTGGTCCAGATCAAAACTTGAACTTCTGTCGGAGTCAAAACACGCTCACTGAGGCGGAGGTGTTCGATGCAACACAAATGGACCTTGGAGGGGATTGGACCATCAATGGCGGAGCAATCAATTTTCCGCTGAGCTTTGATGATTTTAATGCTCCTTTTGAATTGAATTATCAATTGACTCCAAGTGTTTGTCCGCAAGACGAGTCAAACATTACCATCAATTTGGACGACGAACTCCCTGATTTCGAGGATGTGAATGTTCAACTGTGCTCTAGTGATGAAAATGTATTGCTGACCGATCTCGCTCCGTCCGGATACACCGATCTTTTCTTCTCCAGCCCAAACCCCATTTTTGATGATGGTGTGTTTGAACCTAGCTCTCTGGAAAATGGGGTGTTGACCATCGAAGTGGCTTCCAATTCGTCCTGCCCCAACACCGATTTTCAAGTGAACTTTTCAGTGGATGAAGAATTGCTCGCGAATCAAACAGTCAGCAGTTTGAATTGTGCCAATGGAGAGTTCATTTCCTTCAATGCGTTTTTTCCAGCCCAGGAAGATTGGACCTTGAGCACATGGACCCTCAACGGAGATCCTGTTGGGGATGGTGTGACTGCCGAAGGTGCTTCGAGCGGACAATACATTTATTCTTTCGATCACGGAAACGCTTGCGGAGTGCGATCCCTAGAGCTTGATTTGAGCATCGAACTTTCCCCCTTTGCTGGTCCAGATCAAAGTTACCAGTATTGCATCAATGACGATCCAGTATCCTTATTGAACGAACTTACTTTTGTGGCTCCCTCAGTCATTTGGAACGAAGATTTTACCGCAGAAATTGACACCTTTGACCCAAGTCTGGGGAGCCAAAACATCGCTTTGGTGGTGAATGAAGTAGGGCCTTGTGTCAGTGATACGGCGTGGGTGAGTCTGGAAGTGGACCCTGGTGTTTCGTTGGATGCAGGGGAAGATTACATCCTTTGTGATGGTGAGTTTGCATCATTTCAGGCTTCAGAACACGAAGGGTATAGCTACTTGTGGACTCCCAACGATCATCTGGATGCAAACAACAGCTCATCTCCCAATTTTAGCATCAATTCCGGTTCCGAATTTGAGCAAAACTTGGTCTATCACCTCCATATCTCCAATGGAATTTGCAGCTTTGAAGATGAACTCGAAGTTGTTGTGAACCCTCTGCCCGAACTTACTTTCTCGGGTGATTTGGAAATCTGTGAAGGCGAAGAACTCAATTTGAGCTTATCTGGAGCACCCATCATCGAGTGGGGCATGAGCAATGGCGATCAAGGAGCTGGAACTTCAATCATTTCAAGTCCAATTACTGACGGGCAAATTGATCTGACTTTAGAGAGTTCGGAAGGCTGCATCAGTAATTTCGTGCTTCCTTTTCTCGTTCATGAAAATCCCAATGCCAATTTCGATGCTTCCCCTTTAACCGGTTGTATTCCTCATGAGGTGTTTGTTCAAAACCTTAGTGTAAACGAAGGTGATGTGAACTACTTTTGGCAAATTGGAGAAGAGCTTCAAAATACGGAGAATCCATCGCCATTTTTGTTGGAAGAACCTGGGTTTTTTGATGTTTCCCTACTTGCTGTGAATGAATGGGGGTGTCAGTCGAGCCAAAGCATTGAAAACTATATCCAAGCCTATGGTTTACCCAATGCTCAATTTGAATTGCTCAATGAATCCATTTCATCGGATAATCCCCTTTTGGCTGTTGTGAATGAAAGCACAGATGCCACAACTTGGAATTGGTCGCTGAATGGGAATACAAGTTTTTCAGATTCTTGGGAGCCCCAAGTTCAGCTTGAATACCCCGAAAGTAGTGAAGCACTGAACTTGTGCTTGTTTCTTGAAAATGAATTTGGATGCGAAGACAGCACGTGCCGAGATTTGCTCTTGTTCACCACCTTAAACGTCTTCGTTCCAAATGCCTTTAGCCCTGATTTTGATGGAGTCAATGACGGTTTCAAGCCCATCGTAACGGGCTATGCACCGGACACGTATCGATTCCTTATCTTCAACCGATGGGGAGAACTGCTTTTTGAAAGCACCGACCCCAATGAGTATTGGTTTGGCTCGGCTGTTCAAGAGGGGAGTTACTTCGCTCCTGATGGGATCTATCAGTGGTACCTTGAGCTAGCAGATGATTTCACTGGAGAGATGAAAACTTTTCAAGGGCATGTAAGCATTCTCCGTTGAGCTTATACATCCAATTTTGTTGATTACTGAAACAACTAAATGGCGGTTTTTTGGGTCTTATTGCTGAACTTTGATCTTTAAAGTATTTGTGATGTTGAAACACCTTTATTTGCTCACTTTTTTGAGCTTCCTTTTTCTTTCTTCTATTCAAGCGCAAGTAGATGTTACCATGGAGAGCGGTACGTTCTTCTCTTGTGACGGTTTGTTCGTGGATAGTGGAGGACAAGGTGGTCCGGGCTACGGGAACAATGAATACTACGTCACGACCATTTGTCCGGAAACAGAAGGCGATGTAGTAACGGTGGATTTCATCACGTTCTCGCTCGATCAAACAGGCAATCAAAATACCTGGGACTACATGGCCATTTTCGATGGAGACGATACTTCAGCGCCAACTTTGGGTTCCTACACCGGTAATGATTTGGCCGGATTGTTTGTTTCAGCCACTTCACAGAACACCAGCGGTTGCCTGACCTTCGTTTTTGACTCAAACGCAAATGGAACCGGAAATTTTGGAGGAACCATCACTTGTTCAACCCCTTGTGACCGACCCATTTCAGTGGCCACCGACGATGGTCCAGAAACAAGGAGAATCTGTGTTGGAGATGAAATTAATTTCGATGGTACGGGATCTTTTGCCGCCGATGGTTTCAATATCGTGGAATACAATTGGGATTTTGCCGATGGTACGAACGATACTTCCGGACCCATCACGTCTCATTCTTGGGATGAACCGGGAGAATACATCGTAGAATTGTATTTGACGGATGACAATGGATGCTCCAGCACCAACCTTGTGAGTCTCCAGTTCTTGGTGGCCACATACCCAACTTGGTCTCCGTTCCCGGGAGATACGGACTTGTGTTTGGGAGAAGAGGTGTGTTTCGATGCTTTTCCAGATGAGTATGAAGAATTGTGGACAGGAGCAGAGGAGTCGTATGACAATCCATCAACCTTGGAATTGCCCGATGATGTAGGTGCTTGTAGCGTGTCAGAGGTGAATGTTTCGGGTTTTTCTCCGGGACAAACCATCACGAATCCAAACGATTTACAAGGAGTTGATATCACACTGAATCACAGCTTTTTGTTTGATTTGGTGATCTCCGTGACTTGTCCGAATGGGCAAACCGTGATCATGCACCAACAAATGGAACAACCTGAGGGTGCAGACGTTGGCGCCAACGGTACCGATTTAGGGGTTCCCGATGGAGATTATTTTACCTACACTTGGTCTCCCGATGCCACTCAAGGAACGTGGTCTCAGGTTGCTACCGATCTTGGCGATCAATTACCAGAAGGCGAATACAATGCCCTCCAAGATATGGCCGGATTCGTGGGGTGTGAGATGAACGGGACTTGGCAAATTGAGATTTGCGACTTGTGGGGTGGAGATGATGGTGAATTGGGAGGTTGGGGACTCAGCTTCGATCCAAGCCTCCTGCCCGATGTGACGGAATTTACACCTGAAATCGGCTTGCAAAATGATTCTTCATTCTGGATTCTGCCGCCGAACCCACCTTTGGTGACGAGCTTTTCCGACGACCAAAATGAGGTGTGCGTCTTTCCTCAAACCATCGGCTCTTGGGATTTCACTTACAGCGTGGTCAACAACCACGGGTGTCAATACGATTCAACCCTAACACTCACCGTGGAAGAAGCACTTCAAGCAGAAGCGGGTCCGGATGTGATTTTCTGCGGAGACAACACGGTTTTGGAAGGTGGGTTTGTTGACCTCCCTGCCGGACAATGTGCTGCGGATGCTGGAACCTACAATTTTTGCTACGAAAACAGCACCATTGCCGAATTTACCTACTGTCCGGACAACCCCGGAGACGGAATTAGTTTTATCGATATCACCTTTCAGCAAGGTTCAGTGGAGAATTTCTTCGATGAATTTTATGTTTACGACGGTGACGATTCAAGTGCTCCGCTTTTGGCCGGGCCCATTTATGGAGATCTTTCCGGACTCCAATTCATAGCCACCAATCCCAACGGTTGTTTGACCATCGCCGTTGAACCCGACGGTTCAGTGGATTGTGCCAATGGATCTCAAACAGAATGGATTTATGAAGTAGGTTGTGGAGCAAGCTCTCCAGACTATGTTTATGAGTGGACTCCAACAGCATTTTTGTCCAACCCAAACAGTCCAACCCCAATCGTAGATGGCATCACTGAGCCAACGGTCTTCACGCTAACAACCTATCCTACTGGCAGACCAGAGTGCTCTTCAAGCGATCAAACCACCGTGGTTCCTTCGTTTGTTTACAGTTACGATTTTGAAACGTCTTCTTGTCCTGGACTACCGGGGAACATTTCGGTGGATGTGGATGAAACCTCTGGGGATGGACCGTGGACGATTGAACTCTACGAAAACAACAACCTATTGCAAACCGTTGAGAACAATGCAGGTGAAGAAGTGGTGTTTGAGGAGCTCTACCAAAGTGATTACGATCTGGTCATCACCGAATTAAACTGTTCATTCACCGAAGAAATCGATCTCAACGCACCGCCTTTGGCAGAATTGATTTTATCCAACGATACCACAGTTTGCCAAAACGGAACAGCCACCTTGAGCGCTGAGATGTCCATTCCACTCAACAACCTACAATTCTTTTGGAGCACAAATGAAGTAGGGGAAAGCATCACCATCAGTCCGCAGCAAAGCACCACAGTTTCGGTTTATGCCACTTACAACGGCACTTGCGAGTCGGAACCCGGAATGATTACCGTTGATTTGTTTGATCCTTTGAGTGTAGGTGTATCCGAAGATGTATTGATTTGTGCGAACGAAACAGCGCTCATTGAAGCCAATAACGCTTCTGGAGGGATCCCTCCATACAATTACAATTGGACCAATTCGCAAGGGGAAACCTTAAATCAGGCCAGTCAGACCATCTTGCCAACGGAGAGCACCGATTGGTGTGTGAGCATGACAGATCAATGTGAATCTACGGAAGCACAGCAATGCATTGAAGTGGTTTTGGATGACGAAATACCCACCACTTTTGTTGCTGATACTTTGGGAGGATGCCTACCTGTATTGATCCAATTTACTAGCGAAGCCGATACCGACGATGCGGTGGCCAGTATGGTTTGGGACTTCGGAAATGGTGCAATTTCGAACCAAAATTACATCACGAGTCACAACTACGGAACTCAGGGGATTTATAGTGTAGGGCTCACCATCACTTCCGAGTTGGGCTGTGTTTACGATACGCTGATGACCGACATGATCAGCATCTTCAAATGGCCAGTTGCCGACTTTGCAACCGATCCCGTAATTGCTGTTCTACCCAACACCACTTTTCAATTTGAGAACTACAGCATAGGTGCAAGTCAATACTCTTGGTTGTTCAATGAAGTTGAATCAAGCGACGAATTTGCGCCTTCGTACACCTTCGACCCAAATGTTGCGGCCATTTATGACGTTAGTTTGACTGTGGAGAACGATTGGGGGTGTGTCAATACCATCAACAGGCAAGTTGAGGTGATTGAAGATTTTATCCTCTATGTACCCACCGCGTTTACGCCAGATTTGGACGGGGTGAATGATGTGTTTGGAGTTACTGGAATCGATGTTGACGAAAGCGATTATTCTCTAAGCATCTTTGATCGATGGGGGAACATCGTGTTTCAAACAAATCAATTGGATGCTGTTTGGAATGGAAGCGTTAACGGAGGCGAACACTTTGCCCCTGATGGGATATATATCTACCAAATCTTAACACGATCAATGACCACAAAAGACCCGAAAGAATTTGTTGGGCATATTAATTTGATCCGTTAAGCAACACTTTTAACTTGAAAATCGTCTATTAGAATGAACCTTATTTATAGAACCAACACGATGAAGAAATCATTTTTGGCCGTCTTATTTGTAGTCATCTCAGGAAGTATCTTTGCACAAGACAATCCTACGGACGATTGGTTGAA
The DNA here is from genome assembly GCA_964649515.1 of uncultured Comamonadaceae bacterium. Taxonomy (GTDB): domain Bacteria; phylum Bacteroidota; class Bacteroidia; order Flavobacteriales_D; family Sanyastnellaceae; genus CALKGK01. The sequence continues at coordinate 35,057 of CAZYPV010000018.1, forward strand.
AACCCTTTTGGGCGAAAACGTTTTGAGCGAGCTCCCCAATGAGAAGGTGGCGTATTACGAAGCGGCAGACCAAATGGCTTATCGCATCGAAGACGTCGCGCCAAAAGATATTTCTGATTTGCCCAATGCCTTCGAAGTAGCGGCGAAATTTGAAGGAGTTTTGAGTGTGGAAGAAGCCATTGAAAATAACCGCTTCCATTACATGCTCTATGATTTTCCCGTAAAGAACGATGAGTTTATTTACTATCGTTTAGGAGATTCAAACTTAATGTTGGTGATCTATTCAGCCCAATACACCATTGAAAAAATCAACAATGCACAATAATTTTACATCGAAGTTTATAAAATCATTCTTTTTCCTCCTGGGAACTTGTTTGGGGATTGCGGCGATGGCACAAAACAATGTGCAAATGGCCAACGGTACTTTCCAATCTTGTGGAGGAGCATTGATTGATAGTGGTGGACAAGGTGGTCCGGGGTATTCCAACGATGAATTCTTCACCTTTACGATTTGTCCGGATGTTCCCGGCGACGTTGTAACGGTGGATTTTGTGACTTTCCAATTGGACCAGTCAGGACCTCAAAATTCATGGGATTACTTGGCCATTTACGATGGTGAAACCACCGGTGATACTCCACTTGGAACCTACACAGGAAACCAGCTTCAAGGACTTTTCGTTTCAGCAACTACCCAAAATTCAAGTGGCTGCCTCACTTTTGTTTTTGATTCGAACAATGTGGGTACAGGTAACATCGGAGCGGCCATCACTTGCGATACTCCTTGTGATCGTCCCGTAGCAGATGCTACCTACGATGCACCTGAAGACAAACGCATTTGCGTGGGCGATGTAATCAACTTCGATGGAACGGCGTCAACCGCAGCTCCCGGCTTTAGCCTCGTAAGCACGGTGTGGGATTTTGGTGACGGCAATACCGATGATTCCGGACTCATTACTTCTCACTCTTGGGATGAACCGGGTGAATACATCGTTGAACTTTTCTTAGAAGACGATAACGGCTGTGCAAGTACCAACCGAGTGAGCCTTCAGGTCCTCGTTGCTACCTATCCAAGTTGGGAACCTTTTCCTGGCGATGCGTCACTTTGTTTGGGTGAAGAAATTACCTTGGAGGCATTTCCTACAGACTATGAAGTAACCTGGTCTGGACCGGACATCACGTATTCCAATTCCGAAAACGTACTGCTGCCGGATGATGTTGGTTTACCTTTTACTTCAGACATCGAAGTGGCAGGTTTCGCACCTGGTCAAACATTGGAAAACATCAACGACCTTCTTTACTTGAACGTTCTGATGAACCACAGTTTCCTTTTCGATTTGGTGATTATTGTATCCTGTCCAAACGGACAAAGCACCATCCTTCATCAACAAATGCAACAACCCGATGGAGCAGACGTGGGTGCCAACGGAACCAACCTCGGTGTTCCTGGTGGAGAGTTCTACAGTTACAATTGGACCGCCGATGCAACCCAAGGGACATGGTCACAAGTAGCTACCAACCTTGGTGATGAACTGCCTGCCGGCGATTATAATTCCCTCGAACCGTTGGATCAATTGGTGGGGTGTGAGTTGAATGGAACGTGGACCATCGAGATTACTGACCTCTGGGGTGGAGATTCCGGTGAGTTGAGTGAATGGGGATTGGGCTTTAATCCTGCCATCATCCCAGATGTGACTGAATTTACACCACAAATTGGTGGAGGGGCAGACAGTTCTTTCTGGTCTTATGATACCACCAACTTGGACGTAACAACCAACGATGCCGATGCGAACTCCATTACGGTGTTCCCGCTCGAACCAGGAGAATATCCATTCACCTACTTTTTGACCAATAACCATGGCTGTACTTCGGATTCAACCATTACCATTTCGGTAGAACTCGCAGGACAGGCAGATGCTGGTCCAGATGTGACTTTCTGTGGCGCCGACACCCAACTTTTGGGCGGACTCGATGGTCAGCCGGCACCCACTTGTTCAAATGACGCGGGCAATTATACCTACTGCTACGATAACTCAGCGAATGTAGAATTTACCTACTGCCCAGATAATCCTGGAGATGGAGTAACATTCATGGACATCACGTTCAATGCGGGAAGCGTAGAGAATTTCTTCGATGAATTCTGGGTTTATGATGGAGACAATACCAATGCTCCGCTCATTGCCGGACCGTTATATGGAGATCTTTCGGGCCTCTCTTGGGTGGCTACCAATCCTTCGGGATGTATCACCATTCAAGTAACCCCTGACGGATCGGTATCCTGTGGTTCCGGATCGCAAACAGAATGGAATTACGATGTTGGGTGTACTCAAGGTGGTGACAACTACGTGTATTCGTGGTCGCCCGTTGATGGCCTTTCTGACCCCAACACAGCAACCCCTTTTGTGACCTCACTGAATGGCGCTACGACGTACACATTGACCACTTATCCATTCGGAAGACCCGACTGTTGGAGTACGGATGAGGTTGAAGTACTTCCTGCTTTCGCCTTTGACATCGAAGCAAACGACCCAAGTTGTCTTGGAAACGACGGACTCATTTCTGTCTTCATAGATGGCACCACTGGTGTTGCTCCTTGGACGGTAGAGCTCTACGAGAACAACGCCTTGGTATTGAGCGAACAAAACAACGGAGGAACCACCGATTTTGACAACCTTTTGCCTGGAGATTACAGCGTTGTGGTGAGTGATTTGGGGGGATGTAGTTACACCAACGACTTTGTGATCAACGGTCCGCAACCCACATTGTTTGAAGTGTCCGATGATCAAATCATTTGTCTCACCGGTACCGCCAACCTTGAAGCGTGGTCTGACGACGATGTGAATGGTACATGGACCTATACTTGGGATAATGGTGTTGGTATGGGATCGAGCGTTAATGTTAGTCCAATAGTGAATACAACTTACACCGTTTTCGCAACCGATGATAATGGTTGTGACTCTGACCCCTTGGAAGTAACGGTGGAAGTGCGCGAGCCCTTGAGCGTTGAAATAGACGGACCAACCATGCTTTGCGCTGGGGTTAATAGCCAATTTGAAGTGACCAACTCGAGTGGAGGATTAGCACCTTATAACTTTGATTGGACCTACAATGGCCAGTCCATCGGAAACGGAGAACTCATCGATTATCAAGCGGCCATTACGGGAGATTATTGTGTGACCATTACCGATGCATGTGAAACCCCTGCTGTTACCGAATGTGCGCTGTTGGAAATTGAACAAGCCATTCCGGTGATCTTTGAAGCAGATACCAATATTGCCTGTAACCCCGCGAGTATTGCGTTTGAGAGTTTGGTAGATGAAACACTTTATACCAGCAGTTTGTGGAATTTTGGAGATGGCACAGGGTCGAGTGAATTGAATCCCACACACGGATATGGAAATCCGGGCTTGTATGATGTCTCGCTTCAAATTGTGTCCAACTTTGGGTGTACTTACAATGGAGAAGTGCAAAACATGATCAGCATCTTACCAGCACCACAAGTAGGCTTTGATGCGACACCTCAACCAGCAACTGTTCCCGACACCGAAATCTCCTTTTTCGATGCTTCAGCCAACGATGTTGTGGGATATTACTGGGTGTTTGATACTTTGAACGTACTGGGAACAAGTGGAATGCAGAATCCCATTTTTGCCTTCCCTTATGACGTGGGAGGCTACTACCCGGTGTCTTTAACCGTAATTGATGCAAACAACTGTACCAACACTTTGGTGCGAACCATTATTGTGAACGACCTGTTCAACCTTTTTGTTCCTAATGCGTTTTCGCCGAACAACGATGGCATCAACGATATCTTCAAAATTGAAGGAACGGACATTGACGAAAGCCGATTTAGCTTCCAAATTTTTGATCGTTGGGGAGGATTGGTTTTTGAAACCGAAGACCCCAATGTAGGCTGGAACGGTTCATACCAAACGGTAAATGAAGAATACTACGCCCAAGACGGAATTTACGCATGGAAGATTGTGGTTCATTCCTTAAGCACAACAGAGCGTCGAGAAATTTCGGGTTCCGTGAACCTCATGAGATAGAATTCTCCTAAAACATCCATTGAAAGGCTGCTAAGATCATTTAGCGGCCTTTTTTTTTCTTTGTTGGGAAAGAATTCCGGCCATCAATGCCATTTTTAGTTCATCGGCTTGAAAGAACCCATCTCTCGAAAAAAACTACGAACTTTCGACAAAACACATTTCCATGAAAAATATTAGCCTGCTGCTTGTTCTTACTCTCGTTGCGCTTACCTCTTGCAACGATGCTCAAAACAGCGAAGTTCAGTCACAAGAACGAAGCGAGGAAAGTAAATCCAAAATCGCAGCAATGAAATTAGCACAAGACAATCACTCATTTAGTCGCCCGAATGACGCGGTTGTTACCCATCTTGCTTGGGATGCAAGCGTGGACTTTGAAACGAAGGTGATCAGTGGAACCGCCCATTTTGATATCGATAACAAAAGCAAGGGAAATAAAATCATCTTTGACACCAGAGATTTGGACATTCAAGGAGTTCTCTTGGACGATCAAACACCCACCTCTTGGGAATTGGGTCCTGAAAAAGAATTTATGGGTCAGCCCCTCGTGATTGAGATCGCACCAGAAACGAAAAAGGTGAGCATCACTTATGCTTCAAGTCCTGACGCAGGAGCCTTGCTTTGGGTGGAAGGAGAAAAGCCTTTCTTATTCACACAGTCACAAGCCATTTTAGCCAGAACGTGGATTCCTTGTCAGGACAGTCCTGGCGTACGTTACACCTACGAGGCAGATGTTCAGGTTCGCGAAGACCTTATGGCCTTGATGAGCGCAAGCAATCCTACAGCGAAATCGGAAGATGGAAAGTACCACTTTGAAATGAAGCAAGCCATTCCGAGCTATTTGATGGCACTTGCCGTGGGTGATATTGAATACCGATCGATGGGTCCGAACACCGCTGTTTACGCCACTCCCGATGTCATTGAAGCCGCCGCTTGGGAATTTGCAGAAACGGAAGACATGCTCGTGGCCGCAGAAGCCTTGTACGGTGATTATGTTTGGGATCGTTATGACCTGCTCATCCTGCCTGCAGCTTTTCCCTTTGGCGGAATGGAGAACCCGAGGTTGACCTTTGCCACCCCAACCATTATTGCCGGTGATCGTAGTTTAACTTCACTCGTAGCTCATGAGCTCGCACACAGCTGGAGCGGGAACTTGGTAACCAATTCTACTTGGGATGATTTCTGGCTGAACGAAGGTTTTACAGTTTACTTCGAGCAACGCATCATGGAGGCCGTATATGGAAGAGATATTTCAGAAATGCTCGCACAATTGAGTTATCAGGGATTGGTGAAAGAGGTGGATGAAATCATGGACAAAAACCCGAACGATACCCACCTTAAGCTGCACTTGAAAGACCGTGATCCGGACGATGGAATGAGCGCCATTGCCTACGATAAAGGCTACTTCTTTTTGAGAATGCTGGAAGAAAATGTGGGGCGAAGCACTTTTGATGCTTTCTTGAAAGACTATTTCACCAGCAATGCCTTCTCTGTGATGGATACAGAACAGTTTGTAGCCCACTTAAAGGGGAACCTCTTGGACGAAACAGCCTACAAAGCACTTCAGATTGATGAGTGGATCTATGGCGCTGGACTTCCCGAGAATTGCCCTATCGTTGGTTCAGACCGCCTAGCAAGAGTGGATGAGGCCATAGCACATTGGACAGAAGGAAAATGGGAAAGCAAAGACCTGCCTTGGAACGATTGGTTGTATCAAGAGCGCTACCGTTTCCTCACAAATCTACCTTCTGAAGGGGTTGACGCGAAGATGTTGAAAGAACTAGATGAGCAATATGGAATTACCAAAACGGGAAACAACGAAGTACTTTTCGCGTGGTTGGAACAGAGCATTTTGCATCAGTATCAGCCAGCTTATCCAAGGTTGAAAAGCTTTCTCACAAGCGTCGGACGTAGAAAATTCTTAACGCCACTGTATCGTGCAATGCTCGAAACCGGTCAGAAAGATTTGGCCATGAGCATTTATGAAGAAGCTCGACCTGCGTATCACAGCGTCGCCACAGGAACAATGGACGAATTGCTTTCGTGGTCTGAAAATGAAAAGTAACACAGCTAAATTTACCTTTTCAAAAACCCTCAGACGTGATGAACTCTGAGGGTTTTTTCATGTCTCAGAAATTCAAATTGAGATGGTCCAAATGCTATGGTGCGCATTCAAATGGGGTTTGAATCAACGCTCATACTACATAACGCATGCTTTCCTTAACGCTTATTGGCGGGGAGAAGTGGGATTTCGTTTTTCAAGATGCTAATTTTGTGATGAAGTAAAAAGTGGTGATGAAACGAGTGAATGGGGGCATTTCCGCTCCATTAAAAACACATTTGAAATGAAAGGTAATTTTGATAAAATAGTTGCTGGTGATACACCTGTTTTGGTTGATTTCTTTGCCGATTGGTGTGGACCTTGCAAAACGCAGGCGAGCATTCTAAAAGATTTATCCGGTGAGCTTGATGGTAGCGCCAAGATCATCAAAATTGATGTGGACAAAAACCAGAACATCGCATCGCGCTTCAAAGTGAGAAACATCCCAACCTTGATGCTTTTTAAAAACGGACAAATTGTTTGGAAAAAGGCTGGGGTGAGTTCTACCGATGAGTTAAAGCAGATCATTGCCCAAAATCAATAAGTTTGACTTCAGCCTCAAACGGGAAGAAATGTGTGCTCAGCCCTTGTTGTGCTTCGTGTTTTGATTACTTTACCCTCCAATGAAATTGCATTCACCACCCAGTTCTGCCCGGCTGCATTACCGCGCCATCGTTAAAAGCGACTTCGATGCTTGGCTTCCCCTTTTCGATAAAGAAGAAGTAGCCATTTTCATTGGACTTGATCGGCAACTCAGTAAACAAGCACTTTGTGAAAAATGGTTTGAAAAGGTGTTTGAGCGTTACGACAAAGAATTAGGTGGAATGAACGCTTTGATTGATAAGGAAACCGGAGCGCTGGTTGGACAATGCGGACTCCTCGTTCAAGATATCGAAGGAAAGGAAATGCTCGAAGTGGGATATTCCATTTTACCTGAACATTGGGGAAAAGGATATGCTACCGAGGCAGCTCAAGCTCATCGAAACCATGCTTTTGATCACAATTTGGCTGAAGAATTAATCTCCGTGGTGCATGTCGATAATGTGAAGTCGGCCAAAGTAGCGATGAACAACGGTATGAGCATTGCGAAATCGATGACTTACAGCGACGGAATGCCCATCCATCTTTTTCACATCACCAAAGAAACCTATTTAGCATTGAGCTAGCTGGTTCATGAAAGATGATTGTAGTTCGAGCATTGTTCAACGAAATACGAGTCATCCCACAAAGCCACATCTTTCGAGTACCTTTGCAGTCACTAAACCCCTCCATGTGATAAAATTTAAAGATTTAGGAATAACAGAAGGTTTCGTTCAAGGACTCGAGGAGCTGAACATCATTCATCCTACTGCCATTCAAGAAAAAACCATCCCCACGTTGCTGGAAGGGGAAACTGATTTGGTAGCACAAGCCCAAACCGGAACAGGAAAAACAGCAGCTTACGGGCTTCCCTTGCTGGCACAAATCAATCCAGATCAAAAGGCGGTGCAAGGATTGATTCTTTGTCCGACAAGAGAATTGGCGCAACAAGTAGCCAAACAATTGTTCCGATTTACCAAGTACACTCACAAGATTTTTACCGAAGCGGTGTATGGAGGAGAATACATTGACAAGCAAATCACCAAACTTCAAAGACCTACACATATTATTGTTGCAACGCCCGGACGTTTGATTGATTTGGTGAATCGAAAGGCGGTGGACCTCTCGAAGGTAAATACCGTTGTTCTGGATGAAGCCGATGAAATGCTGAGCATGGGCTTTCAAGATGAATTGGAAGAAATATTGAATTTTTTGCCTGAGGTGAAGAGCAAATGGCTTTTTTCTGCAACCATTCCCAATGGAATTCAAGAAATCATCGCCAAATACCTCTCCGATGAGGCCATCCGCATCTCCGTGAATAAGGATGAAATCGTCAATACGCGCATTACCCATCAATATGCTGTTTGTGATGAGTTGGATAAATTCAGAGCCTTGATGAAATTTCTTGAGGAGCAAGGTGAGGCTAGGGGAGTGGTGTTCTGTAAAACCAAAGCTGCTACCGAGGAGTTGGCCATTTTTTTGAGTGATGAAGGCATTGCAGCAGGTGCGATTCATGGAGATCTTTATCAAAAAGAGCGAGACAAAGTGATGAGAGCATTCAAGAAAAAGAACATTCGTGTGCTGGTTGCTACCGACGTAGCCGCGAGAGGAATGGACATTTCCAACCTCGCCTTCGTGGTCCACTACCAATTGGCCGAAAACCACGAAGCATACACCCATAGAAGCGGAAGAACGGCGCGTGCAGGGAACGAAGGTTTGTCGATTTCTTACGTTACTCCCAACGAGGTACGGATTTTAAAGAATTTTGAAAGAAAATTGGGCATTTCTATCGAAAAGGTGGTTTAAGTCAGCACCCAAGAAAGATAAAAAAAAGCCGCTTTCAGCAATTGAAAGCGGCTTTCGTATTTCATCTCGATCTTCCCTGATTATAGGAATTTGGTATTGGGCAACGCTGCCTGAAGTTTGGCGATTTCTTCGGCTGAAAGTTTATTTCCCGATACATTGATCTTTTTCAATTGAGTGAGGGTAAACACCGATGGAGGAAGTGTGGTGAGTCCGCAATCAGAAAGGTCCAAAACTTCGAGTTTGTTGAGTTTTCCGAAAACATCGGGAAGGGTTCCGAAATCATTGTCGTTCAAGAAGACCTTCTCCAAATTAATCAAGCTACCAAAGCATTGAGGCAATCCCGTGAGACCAATGTTTCGCGCACGAATGGTTTCAATTTCAGGGTAGTTGCAAATCGACTCATGCAGTTCTTTTCCTCGCATGTTGCCGTCAATGAGTCCGCTGAGTACCAACATGTTGTTTTCAACTCTTCCTTCCAAGGTAATTTCACCTCCGTTGTCTCCGCTTGCAGACCCTGAATTACCCATAAGAGCATCCAATGGATTTGCCTCTTGAGCGGCGGCAACATCCTCTCCTAGGCTTTTCATTACGCTTTGGTAACGATCTTCAGCAAACAAGAAATCGAAATTTTCGTTCAGTTTTTTCTTCCCCATCATCGCTTTGATGTCTGGAGCCGTCACCAAGAGTGTGGTGTTGAGCGACCCGTTATATTTTTGAGCCATTTCTTGCTTGTTGATGAACTGGTGGAACTCTTCCAATCGATTCACTTCATTGGTGCTTACCATTCCAGTGTTGGCAAAAACAAGGGCTTCGTCGAGGTGCTTTCTGGCTTCATCATAGTTCTGAGTGAAGGTGTATGCAATACTCAAATTCTCATGAAGTCCTTGAGCTACCTTGTGATTGACCGCTGCTTTTTTGTCGTTGGCATCGTATTTCGTAAGCCAGTTTTTCCAAATGGGAATGAGCGATTCCAGCTCGTTGTAATTTTTGCTTTCTAGAGCAGTAACGGCCTTTTCTGCTGCTGTTTCCGTTTCAGTATAATCCGTCGCTTTTCCATTACCGTAGTAGATGTCCAACTTCAGGGTTTGTGGTTCATAAAAGGCGTTGTCATAAATGAGCTCGGCCATTTGTCCCATTTGCTTAACGATTCCCTTTCGAGCCATATTTGCTTCTCCTGAAGCGGCAAAAGCTCTGATCAAAGCTTCTTTACTCGTGTATGAAACCACCTGAACGCTCGTTTTAGAACCTCCGTCGGTTTTCGTGTGCTTTTCCACTTGTTCGTTGCCAAATTGGAGATCCATGTTTGAAGGCAATTCCCAAGCGCCCACAACTTGTTCGCCTTTTCGAGCGCGAACGACGGTAGGCAGAAGATAGTTAACGAGATAATAGTATTGAGTACAACCTTCTTTTGCTACGGGGCAAGAGGTGGTTTTGATTTCTTTATTCACCACCATGGCATCTCCGAAGGCCATTTCAAAAGTAAGGTCTCCTTCTCCTCCCAAAACAGTGATGTCTTCAAGTGCTTGAAAGTTCATTTTTGAAAAACGTTCGGCATTCGACTTCATGATGTCCATATTGCCCAAGTACAAACGGAGCGTATCTTTGTTAAAAGGAAGGTCTGCTGTAAATACTTGAATTCCCAATGATTTCATTCCAGCAACAGGAACGGAAGGGGCTTGGGTGAAGTCGATTTTAGCCGTATTGGTTTTTGTTTTTTGTGCAAACAGTTGTCCGAAAGAGAACAGCGCTGCAAAGAGTAGAATTTTTTTCATTGTTAATCCGTTATGGTTTGATTTATTCATTGCAAGTACTTTGCCAAAAAGCAATTCCGCAATTTAATGGTTGAATGCTGTAAATTCAAAGCATATAAGATTAAATCATCGTTCCCATAAGTCAGGCAATTGCGGTATTATTGTTGCAATGTCATGGGCTCCCTGATTCTAAAATTTCGTAATACTTGAAAATGATGTTTTTACTTCGCTTGGTTTGGTGCTTGATGCTGATTTCAATCCTTGGTCTGCCTACAGAATCAATGGCCCAAAAGAAAGGCAGACTGTTCAAAGGTGAAACGTTCGATACCGAAGTGAGGTATTTTCCTTTTTACTATGGAGTTCAAATGATTGAGATAGATCGCTTGACTCCTTTTTATCAAGAGGTCTCTTTTATGGAACAGACCCAACCAAGAGCATTGCCTTGGGAAATGGTGTTAGGTCCGCCACCCACAAATTCCTACCTTTTTCGTAACGAGCAAGGACAGATTGTTCTTTCCTTCGGCGATACGGATGATGTTCTAATCTTGAAAACGGAGGCCTGCAAGCCACTCATTTCACCTCACAACCATTGGAAAAATCGAGTGAACAAGGTCATGTTTGGAGGTGTCAGACTCGATTTATTCCCCTATTATCCTATTGGTGAAGCCTTGTCGGGTTCACTGGGATTGATTGATTCACTAGGGAATGTCGTATTACCGCAGAAATTCAACGCTATTTATGGGGAAAAAGAGTCTTTTATAAGCGTGGAAAAACAACGCTATGTTTTGATGAATCAAGCACTGGAAACCGTCTTTACTTGTGAGGATTGCAGACTGGCATTTTACGACAATTATGAGGATGGGGTGATGATCATCAGAGATGATTTGCGTGGTTTGCTTGATTTTTCAGGCAAAGAAGTGATTTCGTGCAATTACAGTATGATTCTACCTCGGTTTCATCATGAGGGTTTATTGGAGGTTCGTTCGAAAGGGCGAATTGGAATTGTTAATTGGAACGATGAAGTGGTGCTTCCCCTCGATTACCAAAGTTTGGGTGAATTCTCTTTCGGTTTGCTGAATTGCCGCAAAAACGATTTGTGGGGTTACGTCAATGCAAAAGGAGAAACAATTATCCCTCATCAATTTAGCATTGCCTTGAATTTTATTGAAGGATTCGCAAAGGTGGCCATTAAAAAAGAGGGTAACTACTACTTTGGCTTCATCAATACCAAAGGGGAAACGGTAGTCCCGCTGGAATACGAAAAAGCAGAGCACTTGGAAAATGGAAAAGTTCGGGTGAAGCGTTTTGGTGAGAAACGGTGGA
>CAZYPV010000019.1:0-8799 GCA_964649515.1 uncultured Comamonadaceae bacterium
CGTCCTTTTCGGTGGGTGTGGCACTTTCGGACGGGCGCGGCCCGTCCTTTTCGGTGGGTGCGTTTTTTTCGTGAGGCTACGAAAAGGACGGGCTGAGCCCGTCCTAGAGGCGCCCCCTCCCCACGGACTTCTTTTCATTTGCGCGAAGCGCAAATGAAAAGAAGCAAAAAAAAGACGCTTCGGCGTCTTTTTCTAGTGGTGTGAGTTTTTACTTCACAACAATGAACTGCTCATTATACACCCTCGTGTTCCCATCCCAGATCGATACCACATAGGTTCCTGAGGGGAGTTCGGCGGTTGGGAGTTGAATGCTCTCTTTTGTGATCCGAAAGGTCTTTAGCTGACTTCCCTTGGTGTCCGAAATTCTTCCTTCGAGTCCTTTCATGGCCTCCGGAACATTCATTTTTACTTGGTTCCCTTGACGAATTGGGTTTGGGAAGATTTTGATTTCGCGAGAGGCTTGCATCTTTGGTCCGTCAAACTCCTCCATTCCAATGATGCTCATTTTTTCGGTGATGGGTCCGAGGTTTTTTAGGTCGATTTCACCCCAAATATCCACAATTCCGAAGCCGTGATCCCCAATGCCGATGATCAGCATCTCTTCAACTACTCCGTTATTTTCATCAATAAAAAACTCAAATTTAGCGTTGGGGTTGTCAACAATCATCAGACTTTCAAAGCGATTGCCAACTTGAGCAAGGGCACTTTGGTATTGTGCCTTCGGGTTGTCTACGGAGTCTTTCATCAAGACCTGAATTCCTTCAATTCCACTTACGGCATCTTTCAGTTCTTGTTCTTCCTGACTCTCCACTTCAATGTGGGCCATCATCTCAAACATTTTCCCTGAAATGGTGATTTGAGTGTAGCTTTCGTCGTTGGTATATTGTTCATAGTACGATTGTACTGCATTCTTTTGCTGCGCGAAGGCACCCGTTGTAAGGGCGATGATCGCTGCGGTGGTGATCCATTTTTTCATTTTATTCAAGATTAAAGTTGATCAAGTTTCCGGAACTCAACTGGAAGACGACCCAAGTTGCTGCTTGTTACAGGCACAGGCATGAAAGTAATGATTTTGGCTTTTTTTGGATACAAACTTCACTAAGTAACCTTTGTGACATAAGTTCTGAAGCGAACTAATCTATATTTGTACCATGGCCTGGAAAGATTCAATGTTTTACTCGATTTTTAAGGAAAAATGCCCGAAATGTCATGAGGGAGACCTCTTCGAAGTGCGCAACGCCTACAAGTTGAAATCTTTAACAAAGATGAATCAAAGGTGTCCGCATTGTGGCGAGAATTTCCAACCTGAACCCGGTTTTTACTTCGGCGCGGCATACGTGAGTTACGCGCTCACGGTAGCACTTTGGGTGGCCGTTGTTGTGGCATTGATTACCTTCGATGCCTTGGGTTGGATTGAGTATGGGTTTCTGAGTCATCCCGTTACAGGTTTGGTTACAGGGATTGTTGTTCTGGTACTTTTATTGCCCGTTTTGTATCGCCAAAGCAGGTCCATTTGGATCAATATGTTTGTGAAGTATGATCGAAACAAGGCTAAAGAAAAGCTTTGAAAAACAAAGAGCCGTTCGTCGTTCCGAACAGCTCCTGCTTTTAAGTTGCTAAACCTAAATCTTAACCTATTGCTTAAATTACGAAGCCGGTGTCTAAGCGACTTCGATAGGGTGTACTGATGCAAGGAAGATTTGGTTACCGTATTTATCCACTTTTTTTATGAGCTTTGGATGGATGCCTAGATTCTAAGCGGGTTACAGAGAAATCTCTCGGGGCATTTTTAAATTCACTCCAAAGCCCTCTTCAAGGATTGCAAAAGTCACAGAATTCGGGATCTTCGCTTTCCTTTCCATGTGGGTATTGTTCTTCTTGAGTGAAAGCACAACTTTTACACTGGTAGATTAAGCTGAAAGTAGAGCGGGTTGGTGCTCCGCATCGACTGCAGGGCAAACCGGATTGAACGTGATGAACGTCGAAACCGGGAGTGCTGCATTTCGGACAAACCGTCTTGATTTTTTGGATCAATTTTTCTGTTGCGGTGGCGATCACCTTCATCCGACTAGGATTGAACATCGCGCGCATGTCGGTTTCAACATGAACTTGCTCATGCAGGGCATAAAGGGAATCGAAGGACTGCCTGAGTTGTTGGTGAGTCGTAATCCCTTTAACCATGGCTGCGGTTTCGTCTTGGTGCGCTTTGAGAATGAGGGCGTGACTAGGAAACAAAGCACTTTCAGCAAAGCTCAATAGTTCGTCGTAGGATGCTACAGTTTTTCCTTTGAAATTGGTTTGGGTGCTGATTTCGCGTACCACAATTTCTAAGTTGTTCTTTAGGTCAATGAAAATCAGGATTTCATCATCTGCAGGTATAAAAAATAAAGTGGGATGTGCACCAAATGAGCCTTCACTTGCAATTCCTAAATCACACTTGCTCAAGCGCATTGCTGCCAAACACTTTTCCCGAGCGGCAGACAAAGGATCCATCTCCCGCTCAATTTCGCCCGAAAAGGTGCCAAATTTATCGCTATCAAAACCTTGGGGTACAACGCAGTTGACGTTCAATGCCTTTTCCATGAGCGGAGCAATGACCTCCTCTTTTCGATGCTTTGTGGCAATGACGAGTTTTCTGTTGGCAAACATGTCTGAGAGAAAGTCGGGTGTTATTCCTCAAGATAGGTGAGGTCCATGCCACGTGAGCTTTCGTCGAATTTTCCCTCGGCATAAACCATATTCCCGTTCACAAAAGTGTGTGTGATCTTGCTGCTAAATTCCGTTCCTTCTAAAGGAGACCAAGCGCACTTGTATAAAAGGTTTGATTTGTGCACGGTCCAAGGATCATTCAAATCGACCAGCGTTAAATCAGCGTGGTATCCTTCCCGAATGAACCCTCTTTTCTTGATTTTGTACAAAATGGCGGGGTTGTGGCACATTTTCTCGACAATCTTCTCCAAGCTAATCCGACCTCTGTGATGGAACTCCAACATGCAGTTCAAAGAGTGCTGAACCATGGGAGCTCCAGACATGGCCTGCATGTAAGGTTTTTGTTTTTCCTCGAGGGTGTGTGGTGCGTGGTCTGTGGTGATGAGGTCAATGCGATCGTCAAGCAAAGCATCCAGTAGTCCGTTTTTATCTTTTTCGGTTTTAATGGCAGGATTCCACTTAATTAATACGCCCAAGCGCTCGTAGTCTTGATCTGAAAACCAAAGGTGGTGCACGGAGACTTCAGTGGTAATTTTTTTCTCAGCCAGAGGAAGTTTGTTATCAAACAAAGCGGTTTCAGCAGCTGTGGTGAGGTGTAAAATGTGTAGGCGGGCATTGTGCTTTTTCGCTAGTTGAATGGCCCTTTCTGTTGCTTCGTAGCATGCTTGTTCACTGCGAATGATGGGATGAAATTTCACAGGGATGTCGTCGCCATACTTGGCTACATATTCTCGTTCATTGGCTTCAACCAGGGCTTCTTTTTCGGAGTGAATTGCAATGATTGATTTGCATCCCGAAAACAACTTCTCCATGGTTTCTGGATTGTCAGCCAAAAGATTACCTTTTTTAGTGAAGTACAATCCATCATCGGATACGCCAATGAGTTGACTGGTATCGGTATTCACAATTTCGTCAACATTATCCCCGTTCACCCCAAGAAAAAAAGCGTAGTTGGCCAAGGATTTTTTTGCAGCAATCGCGCGCTTTTCATCCAGAGTAGTATAATCCAAGATGTTGGGGACGGTGTTGGGCATGTCGATGAAGGAGGTCACTCCGCCTGCAACAGCAGCTTTACTCTCAGAATAAAGATCGGCTTTGTGGGTGAGCCCTGGATCTCTAAAGTGGACCTGACCATCAATCACACCCGGAATTAAGTGTTTTCCACGGCCATCAATCACCACATCGTTCGGTCGGGCAGCAATTTTTCCGATTTGCTGAATTAAACCACCTTCGATCAGCACATCGGCTTGAATGGTTTTTCCTTCGTTTACAATTTGAGCATTTTGAATAAGGGTAGCTTGCGACATCTCTTCTGAATTTCTGAAACGCGAAGTTAAGGCGCAAATGAATGCAAGTCGAACATTGGACTTAGTTAGTCCGTGTTTGAATTCATCACCTCAGTTTGTTTCCGGATGCTTTCTTTGTGGAGTTGTTCCAAGTAGTTGGTGATGAACTCTTTGCTAAACCCTAGATCAAGGGCTTGCTCAGATCGGGTATTGAAGATTTCAATCCAGCGTTCCAATTGCAATATGGTGATGTCGTGCTTCTTCTTGAACTTGCCGATTTCTGCCGCTACTTCCATGCGCTCGAACAAGAGTTGGATTACTCCTTTGTCGATTTCATCAATGCGGGACCGGAGGGTTGCTAGTGCTTCTTCTTGGTTGATGTCTTGACGGTGCACTCTACGGAAATGAATGCTTTCAATGATCTCTTGAAAACGGGCGGGAACCACCTGTTGTTCTTTGTCGCTCAGAGCGATTTCTGGATTTGGATGCGACTCGATCATCACGCCCAACATCCCCAAATCAAAAGCCTTTTGGGCAACCGGTAAGAGCAGTTCTCGCTTTCCTGAAATGTGGCTAGGGTCACAAATGATGGGTACTTCGGGGTGTTGCGACATTAAAGCGATTGGAATTTCCCACATGGGATCGTTTCGGTACACACTTTTTTGTGAAGAGCTAAAACCACGGTGCATGGCCATGAGTTGATGAATGCCCGCAAGTTGAAGGCGTTCCAGTGCACCAATCCACAACTGGAGATCGGGATTGATGGGATTCTTCACAATAACAGGAATGTCAACGCCTTGCAAGGCATCAGCAATTTCCTGAACGCTGAATGGATTTACAGTGGTTCTCGCTCCAATCCAAAGGACGTCCACACCAGCCTTCAAACACGCTTCAACATGCGTTGCTTTCGCCACTTCGGTGGTGACAGGCAGGCCTGTTTCCTTCTTAGCACGCATCAGCCACTCCAGTCCGGGAGCTCCAACACCTTCAAAGGAATTGGGCCTTGTTCTCGGTTTCCAAATACCGGCTCTCAGTAGGCTCACCTTTCCAGTGGCTTTCAAGGCATGGGCGGTTGCCAACACTTGCGATTCGCTTTCAGCACTGCAAGGACCTGAGATGATGAAAGGGAAGCTGGTATCGATTGGCCAATCCCGTAGTGGAGCAATATTGAATTTTGGACTCATGTTCACAAATGTACACTTTGGCGCTTTTCTCTCGCTTTCTTTTTATTGAAACCTCAAATTGGATAAGTTTGTTTTATCATTTTTTACTTTCTCGCCTTGTCCTATCAAGCATCACCCCGAAAAAAGCACCCATGAGTTCAATTACCCGTATTCGCATAGGAGGAGTTCCAGAACATTTCAACTTGCCTTGGCATTTGGGGATGGAACACGACCACTTTAAAAAGCACGGTGTTCATCTTGAATGGCACACATTTAAAGGGGGGACGGGACAAATGACCAGAGCACTTCGGGCTGATGAGATCGATGTTTGTATCCTTCTAACGGAGGGGATTGTTGCTGATATTGCGAAGGGAAACCCAAGTAAAATCATCGGCCCTTACGTCAATACTCCCTTAATTTGGGGCATTCATAGCGGCGTTCGAAACCCTGTGGAACGGTATGGAGAAATCTTTGATCGTCGTTATGCCATTTCCAGACCGGGTTCCGGTTCTCACCTTATGCCTATGGTGGATGCTTTTTCTAAAGGCAAACATTTGAGCGATGAGCAGTTTGTTGTGATCAAAAACTTGGAGGGTGCCCTAACTTCTTTGGGAGAGATGGAGTCGGATGTTTTTTATTGGGAGAAGTTCACCACGAAACCTTATGTGGATCAAGGCAAGATGAAGCGAATAGGGGAGTACATCACTCCATGGCCGTGCTTTCAAATAGCGGCGAGCAATAAGATTATTGAATCAGCACCGGAAGCGTTAAATGCCATTTTGAAATCCATTTACTTCATTGCCGATCAGTTCATGAACAGTTTGGATGCCGTTGAAGAAGTAGCGCGCAGGTATGAGCTAGAATTGGCCGATGCCGAGCAATGGTTTTTCTGCACAGAATGGAGCACTGAAGCAAAGGTGTCGAAAAAGATGATTCAAAATGTGGTGTTCACGCTGAAAGAAGCAGGAATCATTGATCACAAACCGAAGTATGAAGATTTGGTAGCAGTGCTTGAAGCTAGCGAATGACATTCACCGTGCCAGTGAGTTCATCGGTAAAGAAGTTGAGCGCTTCTACTTTCATCATCCAAACATAAGTTCCGTCGGGCACAAAATGAGTGCCGTTCTGATGCGACCCATTCCAGAATTCACCCGGAGTTGTGGTGCGCCAAACTTCTTCTCCCCAACGGTTAAAGATGATCATTTCAAACTTTTCTACGCCGTTCAAAGCGTATTCGAATACGTCGTTCACTCCGTCGAAATCGGGAGTAAATGCAGTAGGAACATAGATGTCCAAGGGCGGGGCAATGCTTCTTCGAACGCTGTCTCTGCAGTTGAAGGCATTGCTTACAACGAGCTCAATGTCGTAATACCCATAAATGTCAGCATAGGTGTGAACGGGGTTTTCCTCTTCGCTAAAGTTTCCATCGCCAAAGGTCCAAAAGAAGATGTCTGCTTCCTGAGATTCATTTTGGAAAGAATAGTCGTTCCCAGAATTCCACTCCATTTCGAAGTCAGCTTCAATATGGGAGATGGTAACGGTCACTTCGTCGTTGGCTTCAATTCCACATTCGTCGGTAACGATGACTTCATAGGTTCGTGAGTTGAGTGGCGCCACGGCATTGAGCGCTGCATTCACGTTGTTACTCCAAAAATAGCTGTGGTTGCTGGCGCCACCTTCAGAGATGGCGAGTAAGTTTACTCCTTGTCCGAAGCAAATGGTCGTATCTCTACCAGCATCCACGCTTAGGGGTTCGTAGTCGCCAATAACGACTTCAACATTATCACCATCTTCGTCGCCACATTCGTCGTTAACGATCAAGTTCACATTGCTATCTTGGTCGAAAAACGCCGTAAATGCGCTTTGTTGACTGATTTCTATGCCGTCAATCGACCATGTGTACGAATAATTACCAATTCCACCATTAACAAGAGCACTGAGGCTGAGGTCATCTGGACATTCACTTTCCGGGGTTTCGTTAATGCTGGCAGCGAGCGGAGCGGGTACAGGAACAGGAACCAGAATGCTCTCGTTTAGGGAATTTCCACATTGGTCTTCCACAGCAAAGTTGAAGGCTTCAGGACTCATTGGGTTAACGGTTTGCTCGATGGAGTTGACACCGTTGCTCCAAATGATATCATAGTCTGGGAGTCCGCCCGAGACATTTGCAACAAGCGTCACATCATCTCCTGGGCAGAAAGGGGTTGTACTTTCTAACTCAAGCTCGAGTGGAGTATCGTCGATGTATAAAGTGAACTCTGCCGAATCGCTGTTGCAAGCTTGGACATCCACGCTGAAAGTGACGGTTTCAAGGCCTTCGGTAATCCCATCAGCAATGGTCTCGAAATTCAAGGTTCCCGTGCTTTCACCTGGGAGTAGGGTAATGACATCTGGCATATCGAAGTAATCGACCCCAAATAGAGCAGAGCCGCTGTATTCTACATTAATATCGAGTTGATCAGCGAGTCCGGCGCTTCTTTGAAACACCACTTCTGCCAATCCACAACCTTCATAAACCGTAGAATCGTTCAAGGCGCTGGAAATGTTTGCAAAGAGGTTCACTCCCTGACTCGAAAAGCTGTCTTTTTGGAGGAAAACTCCTGAATCGAAGGCGGTGTCTCCACCGTCAGCAATAGCGATTTTGATGTGATAAGTTTCTCCGCAAATAACTTGGGCGCTTGTTTGTAGGACCACCGTAAAGCCATCAAATTCAATTACTTCAACATCCGTGGTTTGAGTTGAGTTATCGACGAAGTAAACGGTGTTTTGGTCCCATTCTGCGCTTACTTGAGTGCAGTTGTCAATAAAACCATTGTTTCCTACCGTGCCGTTGTTTACTGTGTTGATGGTCACCGGGATATCTGTACCCGGTACGAGGGCGAGGTTGATAGCATTATTGGTAAACGGACCATTGATGCCTGGTCCAGACAAGAAGAATCCGAAGGCATCGTTTACAGATCCACAGACGTACTCGTTGTATTCCTCTGATGCGAACACGTATCGGAAAGAAATGGAGTCGCCCGTTGGGACAAAATCGAATTCAAGGATTGCTGCGTCGTTGGTATCGAAAGTAGAGAGTTGATCGAGGTCGGGATCATTTACACCAAAATTGGCATTACCAAGTGAGTTTCCTGTTCCATTGTTTCCTCCAACACCGGTGATTTGTTCGAAAGTGTACGGGTCAAAAGTTACACCACTCACGAGATCTACATCTCCAGTGCCCATTACTACACCTTCATCTAAACCAAGATTTGAAGCTGTTCCATTGAAGGCGCCAATTTGTTCTGGATCTCCTGAAAAAGTGATGTTCAAAGCGTCAACACCATCGCCTAGGAGGATGTCCACCGCTTCTTCGGGAGTACTCGCGTTGTTCACTTCTATTTGGGTGAAGCCGGAGAGGTGAAAACCTAAGAAAAAGAAAAAACAGAGGTAAGCCGCTTTGGATGGTGTTCGCATTGATCAAAAATAAGTCATTCCAGAAATAAAGACGATTCTAATTGCCTATATGTTGCATTCTTAGGAAGTGGTTTTTGCGTTTTGATTGGAAGAAGGAAGGGAGAGAGAACCTGATTTTTTTTGGGGGTGCATTGCTTGTATGGAAAATGGAAGGTTTCGATGAGAAGGATGATTTTGGAAATGAG
>CAZYPV010000019.1:8899-20650 GCA_964649515.1 uncultured Comamonadaceae bacterium
AATTATTGATTGACGGGGTTTTGCGCTTTAAGCCGATAAGAGGTTGGAGTTAGGGAAGGTGAACTGGTTTTGATGAAGTTGTGTTTTTTGGCGACTTAAGTGGATAGCCTTAAAGTTAGAACAGTTTTAGGGTGAAATTCTTGATCGATGCGGTTCTGCGCTCTAAGCCGATAAATGATTGGAGGGAGAAAAAGTAAACTGATTATAATGAAGTGGTGTGTTTTCGCGACTTAAGTGGATAGCCTTGAAGTTAGAACGATTTTAGGGTGAAATTATTGATTGACGGGGTTTTGCGCTCTAAGCCGATAAGAAGACCAAATAATTCAAAGGATTATAACCTACGTTAAAGATAAGCACAATCCCAAACTCAAAAAAAGCCACAAAAAAAGCCGATGGAAATATATTTTCCATCGGCTTTTGTGCCCAGAGCGGGACTCGAACCCGCACGTCCTAATGAACACATGGCCCTCAACCATGCCTGTCTACCAATTTCAGCACCTGGGCAGGTACCTCAGTCTTAAAAAAGACAAGGGATTCAACGATGTCAAATTCAATTCTGAGGCTCGGTTAGACCGATAAGCACCAGATTTGAATGAAATTAGCACCTTATCTGTCTAAACTGAATGATGTAA
Organism: uncultured Comamonadaceae bacterium; assembly: GCA_964649515.1. Taxonomy (GTDB): domain Bacteria; phylum Bacteroidota; class Bacteroidia; order Flavobacteriales_D; family Sanyastnellaceae; genus CALKGK01. The sequence continues at coordinate 9,532 of CAZYPV010000019.1, forward strand.
AGATCGTTTTATACGAAACAGGCAGTTCTTAAAACTGCCTGAAATCTGTGATCCCGCTGGGGCTCGAACCCAGGACCCTATCATTAAAAGTGATATGCTCTACCAGCTGAGCTACAGGATCATTCCCTTAAAATTGGGAGTGCAAAGATAGCGACTAATAAATTTATCATGCAAGCCAAATGGAGTCTTTTTTTTAGGTTCAATTCTAAGCCCTTGATTAGCCAACAATTGGTGCTCGTTTAAAGGGCTTGTTGGGGTCGAAAAGTTTGCGATAAGTGTACAACGTTCTGTATTTAGACGCCCCCAGATTTTCAGCTATTTTGATCATCTTCGGGTTGAAGTCGCCAATCCAAGTCAAGGTAGTGCTTTTATACCTGTTGAGTGGAACCACGTTTTCTTCAGTCCACTTGATCATTGCCCCCTCAATTCCTTTGCCATGATACTCGCGGTCTATTCCGAAAACAAGACCAACCATAATGTCACTGGTCTTTCTCCATTTGTGATACAAGAATTTCAACTTTCCAATCCAATTCAAGTTTCCGTTCACCTTGTTGAAGATTTGATTGAGCTCAGGAATGTTGACATAAAAGCCAATGGGCTTGCCCTTGTGTTCAACAAAGATGATGATGTCTCGATCAACAACGGGTTTTAAAGCTTGAATGATTTTTTTCGCTTGAACTTCTGGCATCGCTTTGAAACCATGGTGTCCGCCCCAAGCATTGTTATACACCGTTCTAAAATCTTCAGCTACTTGATTCCAAGATTTTCCGCGGATGTTTCGGATGGTGTAATCCGGGTTTCGCGCAATGCGTTCGCTCTTTTCAACAAAAACTTCCTGCACGGGTACATACATGTCTCGCCAAAAAATGTACTGTTCGTAATACACCTGAAACCCCTCGTCTTCAAAAAGTCGCTGATAATACGGCGGGTTGTAATTCATGGCGTAACTGTTGATGCTCTTGAAGTTGTCCACCAATAATCCCCAAAAACGGTCTTTTTCGCCGAAATTGATCGGACCATCAACTGCTTCCATTCCCTCTTTTTTCAGCCATTCGTAAGCGACGTCAAAAAGCAGTCGTGAAGCCTTCGAATCGTCAATACACTCAAAAAAACCAATTCCACCGGTGGGCTGCTCCATTCCTTTGGCGTACTTCTGATTCACAAAAGCGGCAATCCTTCCAATGGCCTTCCCCTCGGTTTCTAAAATCCAACGTTCTGCTTTTCCATGACGAAACATTTTGTTTTCCGAAGGATTGAAAACCTTTTTTATATCCTGAACAAGGTGCGGGATGTAATTTGAGTCGTTCTTATAAATCAAAGCAGGAACTTCCAAGAAGCGTTTCTCTTGCTTTGCATCAATTACTTTTGTGATATTCATGGCAGGGCGAAATTAAATTTTTTATTTTGCCTTCTTTATATGGAGTCTGGGCAACTTTTTCCCAAAAAGTGTTGTCACTTCTCTGAAACCTGTAATTTAATTTTGATGAAGTATTTCTTAAGCCTTGTTTTCGCAGCAGTTTTGTTGGGGAACATTCAAGCCCAAGTGCTTGATTCTTACCCTAAAGTGTCGGAGGCATTGAGCGGGGCCAAAGTGGAAAAAATGATGGCCAAAGGTGAATTTGAAGAACTCGAACAGCTCGAGTTTTTTGCCACTGAAGGTTGGACGATCGTTCCTGCGAAAGAAGGAAATGTATATCCTGCTTTGAACTTGGAAAAAGGCACTGAATTCGATCGTGCTCAGTTCAATCCCTTAACCTTGGGTCTAGAGGCCAAAGTGGGCTCCCACCAATATTTTACCCTACCTAACGGAGAAGTACTGATCATCTTCTCAAAGGAACGCCTCGCGGTGTTGTTTGAACGTTCTCAAAAATTGAAAGCAAAGAAATAAGATGAAGAAGTTACTTAACCTTGCATTTGCACTGTTTGTTATTCAAGCCAGTGCCCAAGAAATACCAATTTCCGATGCGGCCCAAAGCCCATACATTAGTTGTGGAGGAGCTCTATTGGATACGGGATTAAACCCCGGCCCTTACGGAAATAACGAGAACTTTACTTTCACGGTATGTCCGGAAGCACCTGAGACCATCACCTCACTTTACTCGCCTTTCTTCGACCTAGGTGAAGGAGATGAAATTATTATTTACGACGGAGATGATACCAGCGCCCCAGTTATGGGTACCTACACCGGTGATGATCTCCAAAATCAAAGCGTATTCGCCAGTGAAACCAATACTTCAGGGTGTTTAACGATTTCTTTTACCTCAGACGCCAGTGATGTTGGAAACTTTGCATTTGTGATTGATTGTGGTCCTCCTTGCGAGCGTCCCTTTTCTGTGATAACCACAGATCAAGAAGCACCTCACCGAATTTGCCCGGGAGATGAAGTGCTTTTTTCTGCTGAAGAGACCATTCTTGCCGATGGAGTTTCTGTAGCAGAGTACGATTGGAACTTTGATGATGGATCTGGCTTCATTAGCGGTGGTGAAACCATCTCACATATTTTTGAGGAGCCGGGAATTTACCTCGTTCAAGTGAATATTACAGACGATACCGATTGTAGCAATGCAAACCGTGCAGACTTTAGAGTTGAGGTCAGCAATGCGCCTACTTTTTTGTCTGATCAAGGAAATTTATCCTTGTGCATTGGTGAAACGGTAGAACTGACCAATGGCGCTGTTCCTGTCACCTATGTGGATGCTCCCGGTGCTAATTTGGGAGGAGACTTGTTTATCCCCGATGATCAAACCACTTGCTTCTCCAGTGAAATCATCTTCGGCGCCTTTGAACCAGGAGCCATTGTGGATGAGGTATCCGACATCGAGAATTTCTTCATCAATTTCGAACACTCGTACATGGGAGATTTGGTGATTACTTTCATTTGTCCTGATGGTTCAGCTATGGCAGTGCACCAGCAAGGCGGTGGTGGAACCTACCTCGGGGAGCCGGTGGATGATGGGTCTGATACACCCGGTGTGGGCTACGATTACTTCTGGGCAAATGATGCACCCAACGGCACTTGGTCTGAAGAGTCTGGGGGTACATTGCCTCCAGGCACCTATTCTTCTGTTCAACCTTTTGAGAATTTAATTGGTTGTCCACTCAATGGAATTTGGACGGTAGAGATTTGCGATCTATTCGCCATTGATAATGGATTCATTTTTGACTGGACGGTGAACATCAGCGCAGAGAATTACCCCGATGCCGCTTCGTTTACACCTAGTTTCGGTGCGGGCTGCGATAGTACCCAATGGGTTTCCGGTCCGTTCATCACAGATACTTCTGAGGATTGCAACACTATTTCCGTTTTTACAGAAGAAACGGGTGTATTTGAATACACTTATTCAGCCACGAACAACTTCGGTTGCACTTACATTGATACCTTAAGCCTTGAGGTGTTGGAGCCTTTGGATCCCGGTTTGGGAACGAGTACGGTTCAGTGCGAGTCTGCAACCAATGTACAATTGTTTGACTTTCTTAATGGAAACCCCGACGCTGGAGGGATTTGGACGAATCCATCCGATGGTGTTCTACCCAATGGCCTCTTCAGCGGTGCGATGGAAGAAGGTGATTATACTTATACCGTGAGCGGACCAGGTTCTTGTCCGGAAAACAGCGCAAGCGTAGCAATAGACATTGCTGAACTCGGAAATCCTGGGCAAAATACTACCCTTTATCTTTGTGAAGAATCCGACGAAGCAAGTCTGTTTGATCTCCTAGACGGCGCAGATGCTGGTGGAACATGGACTGCACCGGGAGGAGTTTCGAGTGACGGAAGCTTTAACCCTTCGAGCGACGAAGCAGGTACTTACTCTTATACAGTAGCCTCAGAGGCACCTTGTCCGGCTGTAAGTGCAGACATTCTCACAGTAATTGTTCCCTCGCCAGTGCCCGCAATTGACCCTGTGTATTACTATTGTGGTAGTCCGCTCATTCTAGATGCGCAAATTACCAACGAAGTACCAGGAGTGGGATATACATACACTTGGCAAGATGGCGATGCTACAGGCACGACTTTCTCTATTGATGGAATTACTGAAGCTACTGAAGTGAACGTGACGGCTTCTTTGGATGATTTTCCAGAGTGTAGCAATACTGAATCAACTTTTGTGCTGGTGCCCGAAGCTCCAGACCCAGGAAATCCAGATGTGGTTTGTTTGGGAGAGCCCTTGGTAGCGATGATGCAAAACGAAGAATGGGACTATACCTACGATTGGGCGTTTACGAACTTGGAAGAACCTCCGTTCACCAGCTTTATAGTGAATGAGCAAGGCATTGAAGCCGATTCTTTAGGAACGTATGTGCTCACGATCACCGAGAGCATTTGTGGTTATGAAGCGGTCCAAGTTTACTCTACGGAGGTGTGTGAAATTGTGATTCCGAACGTCTTTACCCCTTTTGATCAAGACGGATTGAACGACAGTTTCGTGATCACTGGAGTCGATGCCTTCCCGGGAAGTGAACTCATTGTGTACAACCGCTGGGGCAACATTGTTTACGAGAGTGATAACTACGGCTCAGGAAGATACTGGACTCCGCGGGAGGATGAAGCAAGTGATGGTACTTACTTCTATACTTTGAAAATTAAAAAACCGGCCGGAGGTGTGAGTGAATTCTCAGGGACGGTGACGATTTTGAGCCGACCATAATTCCTTCAGCCAGAAAAAATAGATTTTGATTGAGATAAAAACCCTGCTTTCGAGTGGGGTTTTTTGTGCTTGATGCTTTCGGTATCTTTGTACGATGCAATATACCGATGCGATTGAGGAATTGGGCAAGTTGGCTGAAGCCCTTGTTATCGAACGAGAAGATGAATTGAAAATGTTTCAGTCCATTCAGGAAGAACGATCGATAAAAGAACGTTGTGCTGAAGGGGTGAGCATTCATCCGCTCAAGGTAATCAACACCGGAATCAGTTTTGGGAGTTATCCATTTCTCCTTTTAGGGCGAAACAAAGGCGATGATCGTCCAACTCAAATTCAAACGGGCTCCAGCATTTCGCTTTTCAGAACAAGCGAAACGGAAACGGAACGATATAAAGGTAGAGTACTTTTTGCGGATGATCAGCAGGTAAAAGTATTGCTCTTCAAAGACGATTTGCCAGACAGTGTGCGGGAAGGAAGATGGGGGATTGATCTCATGTTCGATGACCGTACTTTTGATGAAATGGCAAAAGCTTTGAATGAACTCATCAACACCGATGATCAATCTCTCAAGCACCTTCGAGATGTTGTTCTGGGATATCGAAAAGGGCAATTGCTTTCGGAAACTCACCTTGAAATGCCTCATTTGAATGAAGATCAAAACAAAGCTTTAAATCTGTGCCTTCAAGCGCAAGAAGTGGCTGTTATTCATGGTCCGCCGGGCACTGGGAAAACGAGCACACTCGTCGCAGTGATCAAGCAAATGAAGAAAAACCTTCCACAAGTGCTCGTAACGGCTCCTAGCAATACGGCAGTGGATGTACTCACCACACGCTTAATTCAAGAAGGGTTGAAGGTGGTGAGGATTGGGAATGCTAGCAAAATTGAAGAGAGCAACTTGGATGCAACGCTCGATCAGTTGATACGCCAACATCGCGATTTTAAAATGATTCGCGACTTCCATAAGCGGGCCGATGAAATGCGGTCCATGGCGACGAAATACAAGCGAAATTTTGGTCACGCCGAACGTGAGCAACGCAAATTGTTGTTCAACGAGTCCAAACAACTTAGGAAAGCAGCTAAAGATCAAGAACTGGCCATTATTTCTGCAGTGTTGGATCAAGCTGATGTCATCACGTGTACCTTCATTGGTAGTGCAGATTGGCATTTGAAGGAGCGCCGTTTTCCTTGCGTTTTTGTGGATGAAGCCGGACAAGGTTTAGAACCGGGCGCTTGGGTACCCATTCTGAAAGCAGAAAAAGTAGTTTTTGCTGGTGACCCTCAACAATTACCACCTACCGTCAAAAGTGAGCGGGCAGAAAAAATGGGACTCAGTGTTTCTTTGATTGAAAAAACCCTTGCTCGCCAGACCGATTTTGCCGTTTTACTTCGAACACAGTACCGTATGAACGAGAAGATCATGGGCTTTTCGAGTGCTCAATTTTACGATAATCAACTCATTGCGGCTGATTCTGTGAAACATCAATTGCTTCATTCAACCCAAAAACCTTTGGAGTGGATCGATACCGCTGGTTGTGGATTTGAGGAAAGTTCAGACCACCATTCAAGCAGTAAATCCAACCCGGAAGAAGCGGCCCTGCTCGTAAGGCACTACCAAGCTTTGAAAAGCAGCATGAATGGGCAAAAGTTAGATGTTGGAATCATTAGTCCGTATCGCGGACAAGTAAAAATACTGCGCGATCTATTGAAAGGGGAAGAGGTGAGCATACAAAGTGTAGATGGGTTTCAAGGACAAGAGAAAGAAGTCATCTATGTTTCGCTGGTTCGGAGTAATGAGCAAGCGAACATCGGTTTTTTGAAAGACTACAGAAGAATGAATGTGGCCCTCACTCGAGCAAAGAAAAAACTGGTAGTGATTGGCGATAGCGCAACGCTGGGCAATGATCCATTTTTTGGTGCGTTTTTAGATTACGCAGAAAAAAACGAAGCTTACCATTCAGCATGGGAATGGATGTCGTAAATTGGGAGAAACATTGAATAGTATGAATCGAATTTTGTCTTTCGCCATGGGGGCAGCCTTTTGTATTGCGCTCCTAAGTTCTTGCAAAAAGGATGATCCGGAAACACCTGCACCCAGTGTAGAAAGCGGTCCTTATCTCATCCTTAAATTTCATTTTGATGAGGAACAAGAACGCTTGGATAACTTTGGTAATCCTGCTGTAGTGCCGAGCGGACATGCGACTCAAACACCACAGTTCAATACCATGAGCGCGCATTATGCAGAACTCATCCCAAACGCTTCAACATGGTTGGGAGAGGGGCAAGTCATTTATGAAGGTCCGGAAACCACAGCTGGGGGCGAAACGGCTATTGACTTTGACCAGGCGGTTCTTGTGGGTGAAGGGGAAGTCTTTCAGCGCATACCATTGGCGTCCATTGCCGCTGGTGAATATGAATATTTGAGAATGTCCTTGTCTTATCAAAACTTCGATATTTCACTTCAAGCCTCGGGTTTTGATTTAGAAGGTACTTTGGCCGGCTTCATTGGTTACAACAACTATATCAGCAATTACACCATTAACGGCGATGTTGTTGAAGTCAATGGGAACAAATTGCAGGGATATTGGGGCTTCGAGTCTGACTTTGGCGTAATCGAAGGTCAGGCCCCAGAAGGAGCAACCACAGTTGTGAATCCCTTGTGGGACAGTTCACCCATACCTCCAGGAAGCTGTTTGGTCACAGGACAGTTTCCCGAGGCACTTGCGATCACGGGAAATGAAACCGAAGACATCGAAGTTGTGGTGTCGCTCAGCGTGAACAACAGTTTTGAGTGGGTAGATACAAATGAGGATGGCATCTATCAACCCGCAGAAAACGAACCCGTTGTAGACATGGGCATCCGAGGAATGATTCCTTCTGTTCAGAGCGAATAACTAGAAAGTGATGGAAAGAACGACGGAAGTTTAATCTTCAAGAATTTCTCCCGTTTCATCGTCCACATTGGCCGGCATGCCTTCCTCACCAACACTACTTCCAATGGAATGGTAGCCCTTAGCAATGAGCTGATTTCGTTCACTATTCTCCTCGGCGATGGGATATACTTCAAGGATTTTGGTATAGGAAATGCTTGGAATAACGAAGTTGGAAATGGTTCCTTTCATGAACTTTTCCACCTTATCGTAAGCGTCTTTAACGTCATGCGCACTAATCAGGAAGTATTGATTAGCCTGTTTTTCTTTGCCCGTTTCATCGTCGTAACTGATGAAAGCAATTTTTACCTTGAACCAGAGGTCTCCTTCATCCGAACGAAGCACCTCTGCGAAGTTGGATTTGGTGATGTGGGTAATTTCGTAAGCCCCAACGCCCATTTCCTGAATAATTTGAGTCATCCGAGCTTCAGCCTCTGTATAAGTATAGGCGTCCAGAAGAAATTGGTCAGTAACCTTGCCTTCTTTTCCACTCTCGTCCAATTTTACATACCGCACTTTACAGGTAAACCAATTCTTTGTCATCTTAAAAAAAATTTGAACCTCAAAGTTAAAGCAGCCAAAACGAAAAGCCCTTCGGCGTGCTCCTTTGTTTTGAACATCTTTTCACCACGACCTTGAATTTTTGTCTTGAATGTTTTGATTTGAACTGTGGTTCCAGATTTTGAGGAAAAAAACGGGGGCATGAGAATATCCTTACACGAAGTTCGCCTTTGAGAACTACATAGAAAGCGAGATAGCTGAGTTTATTTGTAACGAAAACAATTAATCACACGCAATGAAAACGGGAGTTTTTTTGGAAGATTCTGGACACGAAGAAAATGCCTCAAACCACCTAGCACTTGGTCGCATCTATAGTAGTACGCACCGATATGACTTGGCTTTTGAGCATTTTTCAAGTGCGTTGGCCTTGGATTCCTCATTGGTAGAAGCCTTCTATTTTAGGGGGATTTCTCAATGGAGAATGGGGCAATTTCAAGCTGCTTTGACCGACTTTATGGTTGCGGCAGATTTGGGATGGAGTCGAAAGGACGTTTGGAATGTGACGAGCTATATTCGTTTCAAGATGGGCGATTACCTTGGCGCCATTGCAGACTTAAACCTCCTTTTTGAAAATCCTTCTGTTTCATTGCGTGAATTGTTATTCACTTCGGAAGAGTTGGAGTCGTTGGGTAGTTATCCTGAAGATACCTTATAGCATAAGTAAGTGTAAGAGAGACAATTAATTAATGAAATGCTTGTTTGTATTTCATTTTGTAGTACTTTTAGTCCGCATGACGGAGTCATGCGCATTAGTTTTTCAGTTTAAGCCAAAAGCCTCCGATTCGGAGGCTTTTCGTTTTTTGTGGACTTGGAAGTAGCGGGAAAGTGAATCAAGTTTTCAGCTTCAAAGGATCAGATACTCAACAAACTGTGCGAAGTAGTACACAGCAATTATTGTGCAAGAAAGGCCGGCAGATAACATCGCTAAGGGTTGATTTCGTTTCTTCAAAAAGAGGTAAGCTCCTGCAATTAAAGTGATGATCATCATGAACTGAACTCCCATGCTGCGCACATGAATGTTCCACAAAATGGTAAAAATGAAGAGGGGTAAAGCAATTCCCAGCCACATGATGGAAGAACTTTTGCTCTTCAATCCAGCCAATGTGGTTAAACTGCTTCCAGCAAAGAGAAAAATCCAAAAAACAATGTAGGAATATTGGGAGTAATCCATGAAGAAAAACACCGTAGCACTTCGATTAAGTAAGGCTAAAGCCATCATGAACGCAGCTAATTTTTGCAGTGCAGTTCCTTTTTTGAACAGGGAAAAAAGGGCAAAAAGAACGGCGAAAATGGAAAGGTAGTGGATCATGATCAGAAGTGATGAGGTGGTGAAATGACTTAGATTTCTTCTAGTGGAGGATAATTTACGTTTAATTTCTCCAAGATTTTATGGGCAACGTCCAAGGCATTGTAGCCATCTTCGATACTCACGATAGGTGTTGTATTGTTGACGACTGCATCGTGAAAACTCTTCAACTCGTCTTGAATGGCATTATTGGCTAAAATTTCAGGCTTTTCGAAAAGAATTTCTTTCTGTCCTTTCCCTTCACCCAAATCAATGGTAATGCTGAAAGGGTCTGCTTCACCCTCGATGCTGCGCATTCTCACAATTTCGGTTTTCTTTTCGAGGAAATCCACTGAAATGTAGGCGTCTTTTTGAAAAAATCTCGATTTACGCATGTTCTTCAAGGAAATACGGCTTGCTGTCAAATTAGCCACACATCCATTGTCGAATTCAAGGCGCGCATTGGCGATGTCGGGAGTTTCACTAAGAACTGCAACGCCACTGGCACTTACCTTTTTTACATTGGCTTTCACAACACTCAGGATTGCATCGATATCGTGAATCATCAAATCCAATATTACACTCACATCCGTTCCGCGTGGGTTGAACTCTGCCAAGCGATGACTTTCGATGAACCGGGGCTGGTCCATAGCAGGAATGGCCGCAGTGAAAGCGGGGTTAAATCGTTCTACGTGTCCCACTTGAATTTTCACTCCAGCTTCTTCGGCAAGTTTGATCAAGTTCTTGGCTTCATCCAAAGTGTTGGTAACGGGCTTTTCGATAAATACATCTTTTCCCTTGCGAATGGCGTGAACGGCACATGCGTGGTGTGACAGGGTGGGAGTGACGATGTCAATCACATCACAGCGGTCCATCAGATCATCCATATCTTCAAAATGAGCAACGCCGTACTGGTCGATAGCCGTTTGTGCCGACTCCGGGTTGGGGTCGTAAAACCCGATCAATTGATACTCCTTTGGAAGAGCTTGAATGCATTTGATGTGAATTCTCCCGAGGTGTCCTGCCCCCAATACGCCAATTTTCAACATGTGATCTATTTTAAATCAAAAATACACCACTTCATTATTGACATTCCATGGTTCGTTTCTACTTTTCAACATAGCGGGGAGGATGGAAGTTCTGCATTACTTTTGTGCTATGAACTCCTTCACGGATACATACAAGCACAAAGGTTTGCGAAAGAAGTTGATTGCAAGTTTGCGAGAGATGGGTATTCATAATGAAGAGGTTTTGAATGCCATTTACGCTACACCACGTCATTTTTTCCTCAGCTCAGCATTTTTGGAGTTTGCCTACGATAATAAAGCATTTCAGATTGGAGCTGGTCAGACGATCTCCATGCCTTACACTGTCGCCTTTCAAACACAGTTGTTGGAGCCGGTGAAGGGGGAAAAGGTATTGGAGATCGGAACTGGAAGTGGATTTCAAACGAGTGTTCTGTGTGAATTGGGACTGAAAGTGTTCAGTATTGAGCGTCAACGCGAGTTGTATGATAAAACACTTCCCTTGTTGAAGGCACTCGGTCACCGTCCACAACTTTTTTATGGCGATGGTTATAAAGGAAAGAAAGCTTATGCTCCGTTTGATAAAATTCTTGTGACCTGTGGAGCACCATATGCACCTCAAGATCTTCTTGCGCAATTAAAAATAGGAGGGAGGATGATCATACCAATCGGAGAAGG